>CADCRB010000207.1 GCA_902803745.1 uncultured Lachnospiraceae bacterium | reverse complement strand
GACACAGGAGAATATACTGCTCCTTCAGGAGGCACGGAGCATACAGATCCGGGTGACCAGAATACAGCGGATGACGGTACTGTGCTTTACAGCTTTAATGTAAAGAAGGGTGCCGACGGAAATTATCATCAGACAAATTGACTCGGGTATGATTCTTGTTTTTTATGATCGGAAGATATGATAGCGATAATTGATTATGATGCAGGAAATATAAAAAGTGTCGAGAAGGCCGTTCAGTATCTCGGGCATGAATGTATTACGACGAGAGATGAGAGCAGGATACTGGGTGCAGACCGGGTCATCCTTCCGGGAGTCGGAGCGTTCGGGGATGCAATGGAAAGGCTTTCTGAATATGGTCTTATCGGCGTAATAAAGGAGGTATGCAGCAAGCGCATACCTTTTCTTGGCATATGTCTCGGACTTCAGCTCCTGTTTGAGGAGTCTGAGGAATCCCCCGGGGCAGCAGGGCTTGGCATATTAAAGGGAAGCATACGCCGTCTGCCTGACGATGCCCGGGACAGTAAGGGCAATCAGCTTAAGGTTCCCAATATCGGATGGAATTCACTGAACCTTACGGGGGGAGGAAGACTTTTTAATGGTATCACAGACGAGAGCTTTGTTTATTTTGTTCACTCTTTTTATCTTGATGCGGCTGACAAGAGCATAGTAAAGGCAACTATAGATTACGGTGTTAAGGTTGATGCTTCCGTGGAGGCCGGTAATGTTTTTGCCTGTCAGTTCCATCCTGAGAAGTCATCGGAAACCGGACTGAAGATACTGGAGAATTTCCTTAATGTTTAGCAAACGAATAATCCCCTGTCTCGATGTAAATAACGGAAGAGTTGTAAAGGGCGTGAACTTTGTGTCTCTTAAGGACGCAGGCGATCCCGTGGAGATCGCGAGAGCCTACGACAGAGAAGGGGCTGACGAGCTTGTATTTCTCGATATCACGGCTTCGTCCGATCACCGCTCTACTGTAGTGGAGCTTGTGAGAAGGGTTGCTGAGCAGGTTTTTATTCCCTTTACCGTCGGAGGCGGGATAAGGACTGTAGAGGACTTCCGCGCTGTGCTGAGGGAGGGGGCTGACAAGGTTTCTGTAAACAGCGCAGCCATTATGGATCCCGGACTTATCTCGATGGCGGCTGATAAATTCGGCTCACAATGCGTAGTGCTTGCCATAGATGCAAAGAGAAGAGAGGATGGCAGCGGCTGGACGGTATATAAAAACGGCGGACGGATTGATATGAAAATGGATGCCGTGGAATGGGCTGTAAAAGCCGTAGAGCTTGGAGCAGGGGAGATACTGCTTACTTCAATGGATGCTGACGGAACAAAGGCAGGCTATGATATCAGTCTGACCCGGACCATAGCCGACGCAGTGAACGTGCCGGTTATCGCATCGGGCGGAGCAGGCAGGCTTGAGGATTTCAGGGATGCTTTTGCAGAAGGACATGCGGAGGCGGCGCTGGCGGCGTCCCTGTTTCACTACAAGGAGCTGTCCATACCGGAGGTCAAGGATTATCTCGCAGGGGAAGGGATACCGGTGAGAAGATAATGGGAGCGCTGGAAGGAGCATGGGCATCGGCTTTGGATGCCGAGTTTCATAAGGAATACTACCGCAAGCTCTATGCATTCATTAAGCAGGAGTATGCGTCGCAGATCGTATATCCTCCTTCAGACAGGCTTTTTTCGGCATTGCATGTCACTCCTTTGGATAAGGTAAAGGTCGTGATCCTTGGACAGGATCCTTATCACGAGCCGGGACAGGCTATGGGTATGTCTTTTTCTGTGCCGGAGGGAGTGGAGATACCGCCTTCCTTAAAGAATATTTACAAGGAGATACATGAGGATGTCGGGGAGAGGATCCCGCAGACCGGAGACCTGACGGGATGGGCGAAGCAGGGAGTGCTTCTGCTTAATGCGGTTCTGACTGTAAGAGCCCATCAGGCCAATTCACACAAGGGAAAAGGATGGGAGCAGTTTACTGATGCGATAATCCGGACAGTGGATGCCGAAGATCGTCCTGTAGTGTTTCTTCTTTGGGGCAGAAATGCGCGAGAAAAAAAGGAGTTAATAGTCAACCCTAAGCATCTTGTGCTGGAGGCAGCGCATCCAAGCCCGCTTTCAGCCTATAACGGTTTTTTCGGCTGCAAGCATTTTTCAAAATGCAATTCCTTTCTGGAGAAGAACGGAGCAGAAGGCATAGACTGGGGAAGAGTCGGCCCCTGATATCATAAGGAGATGATGACAAATGAAGAAGATACCTTTTTTGACAGTCAAAAAGGCGGAGGAGATAGCGTCGAAGTTCGGTACACCCTTCCATGTATATGATGAAGCCGGTATCAGGCGCAATGCGAAGGCAGTAGCTGATGCATTCAGCTGGAATAAAGGCTTTAAGGAATATTTTGCAGTAAAGGCAACTCCGAATCCTTTTATTTTAAGGATATTTAAGGATTATGGCTTTGGCTGTGACTGTTCTTCCATGGCAGAATTAAAGATGGCTTATGCTGCCGGATTCTCAAATGATGAGATAATGTTTTCTTCAAATGACACTCCTGCAGAGGAATATGTATACGCCGCAAAGATAGGGGCACTGATGAATTTTGACGATATCACCATGCTGCCTTATTACCTTGAGCATGTGGGAGATTTTCCCGAGACAGTCTGCTGCAGATATAATCCCGGCGGAACATTTTCCATTTCCAATGACATAATGGACAATCCCGGAGACAGCAAATACGGGATGACACCAGAGCAGATGATAGAAGCCTTCAGGATGCTCAAGGCCCATGGAGTAAGGCGCTTCGGGATACATGCTTTCCTTGCAAGCAATACCGTGACTGATGACTACTATCCGACACTGGCAGGACAGCTGTTTGAGCTCGCAGCAGAGCTTAAAAAGAAATGCCATGTGGATATAGATTTTATCAATCTCTCCGGCGGAGTAGGCATACCCTACAGGCCGGACCAGGAGCCTAATCATATAGACCGCATTGGAGCCGGCGTCAGAGCTGAGTATGAAAAGATACTGATTCCCGCCGGTATGGATAATGTGAAGATCTACACAGAGATGGGCCGGTTTATGCTCGGGCCTTATGGAGCGCTGGTGACAAGGGCGATCCATGAAAAGCATATATACAAAGAATACATTGGTGTCGATGCCTGCGCGGCAAATCTTATGAGACCTGCGATGTACGGCTCCTATCATCATATCTCCGTGCTCGGGAAAGAGGATTATCCGGATGATCACCGCTATGACGTGACAGGATCGCTTTGCGAGAATAATGACAAATTTGCAATAGACCGGCTGCTTCCGAAGATCGATATGGGTGACCTTCTCTATATCCATGATACGGGAGCGCATGGTTTTGCAATGGGGTACAATTACAACGGAAGACTGTGGAGTGCTGAGGTCCTGCTGCATGAGGACGGTTCCTTCTCTCTGATCCGCCGTGCCCAGACCCTTGCAGACTACTTTGCGACATTTGACTGCTTCGAAGAGTATAAAAATATGGAGGATGCGTAGAATGAATTATGTAAACCTGTTTGAAGAGGTCGGAAGAACATCTTATCCCGGACGCGGGATAGTGATCGGCGTATCGGATGGCGGCGGATATGCTGTATGTGCTTATTTCATAATGGGAAGATCGGAGAATTCCAGAAACCGGATTTTTGTAGAGGACGGAGAAGGGATCAGGACGGAGGCATTTGATCCTGCGAAGCTGGTGGATCCTTCACTTATCATCTATTCTCCTGTCCGCGTCCTCGGAGATATCACAATAGTTACCAATGGAGATCAGACAGATACAGTTTACGAGGAAATGAAACGCGGAAGATGCTTTGCAGAAAGCCTAAGAGGCAGGAGATATGAGCCGGATGAACCCAATTATACTCCCAGGATCTCCGGTATAATGCATGTGACCGGCGGTAAGTTTGATTATCAGATGTCTATATTAAAGTCGGATAACGGAGATCCGGAGTCCGATAACCGGTACACCTTCTCATATTCAGATCCAAAGCCCGGAAGAGGACGTTTCATCCATACCTATATGGAAGACGGTAACCCGCTTCCGTCATTTGAAGGAGAACCGACTCCTGTATCGATCCATGGTGATATCGATGAATTCACGGAAGGCATATGGAAGGCGCTCGATAAAGAGAATAAGGTTTCGCTTTTTACCCGTTATATCGAGATAGCTACGGGAAAATACGAGAGCAGGATAGTCAACAGGAATAAATGATCCGGACCGGGTCAAAGATTGAAAGGAGTCCCGCAGATGAATGAACTTGAACTAAAATACGGATGCAATCCGAATCAGAAGCCCTCAAGGGTGTACATGGAGGACGGAAGTGATCTGCCGATAGAAGTTATAAACGGAAAGCCCGGATATATCAATCTTCTGGATGCGCTTAACGGTTATCAGCTTGTACGTGAGCTGGAAAACTCTACGGGCCGGGTGGCAGCGACATCCTTCAAGCATGTATCTCCCGCGGGAGCGGCCATAGGAATACCGCTTACTGATGTAGAAAAGAAGATATACTGGATAGATGATGATACCGAACTTTCGCCGCTTGCCTGTGCCTATGCCAAGGCGAGGGGAGCAGACAGGATGTCCAGCTTCGGTGATTTTATCTCTCTTTCTGCAAAATGCGACGCAGCCACGGCAAAGCTGATACGGCGTGAAGTTTCGGACGGTATCATAGCCCCTGACTATGATGAGGATGCATTAGAGATACTGAAGGAAAAAAAGAAGGGAGCCTACTGTATTTTGAAGATAGACAGGGACTACAGGCCGGCTCCGACAGAGAGAAAGCAGGTATACGGAGTTACCTTCGAGCAGGGCAGAAATGAATTCAGGATCGACAGGGCTCTTCTCGACAATATAGTCACGAATAATAAAAACCTTACCGATAAAGCTGCGGACGACCTTATGATCGCGCTTATCACCCTGAAGTACACCCAGAGCAACTCCGTGTGCTATGTAAAGAACGGTCAGGCAATAGGCGTGGGAGCCGGCCAGCAGTCAAGGATACATTGTACCCGTCTTGCAGGGCAGAAGGCCGACAACTGGTACTTAAGACAGTCACCGAAGGTTCTTGATCTTCCCTTCAGAGATGATATTAAGATGCCGGACCGTGACAATGCCGTAGATCTTTATATAGGTCCGGATCATATGGATGTACTGGCTGATGGCAGATGGGAGAATATTTTTACCGAAAAGCCTGAGGTATTTACTGAGGATGAAAAAAGAGCATGGCTTGATGGAAATACTGACGTGG
>CADCRB010000206.1 GCA_902803745.1 uncultured Lachnospiraceae bacterium | reverse complement strand
TATTTGCATATCCGGGATATCAGGCTGAGGATCTGGATACAAGGGCCGCGATAGCATTCACCTCCGGAGATAATGCAAGGATAAGGTTAGAGATTCCCGGAGGCTATAGCGGTACAATCAGGATCTATTATAAGGAGCCGGTATTGTGGAGGATATTTGAGATCATATCACTCCTCTCAGCTGTGGCTTTCATTGTGTTAATTCTGAGAAGAAGACTCTGATACTGATACCTGTCCTGCCTTTTCGAGGCGCTGCTTTATCACAGGACCGAGGATAGCTGCTATTGCTATCTTTACAAGGTCGAGAGGGATAAAGGGGATCACGCCGGCCATAAGGGCTTCCTTAAATCCCATTGAAGCCGAATAGGAAAGCCAGGCGGTTCCGATGGCATAGAGAACTGCTGTAGCAAGGATCATTCCGGCAGCGGAGATGATCCTGTTTTTATAATATCTGTCTATTATGTACCCCGCTATGGCAGCCATAGGAATATAACCTATGAGATATCCGCCCGTTGGACCCAGAAGCTTGGCAGGGCCTGCGGAATATCCGGAGAATACAGGCACTCCTGCAAGCCCTATGAGCAGATAGAGAAGGATCGCTGCCAGGGCTTTTTTCATTCCCAGAATATATATAGTGAGTAATATCGCAAGTGTTGCGAGAGATACGGGAACAGGCCCGATCGGTATGGAAACAGGTGAGAGTACGCAGATCACGGACGTCATCATGGCTGTAAGTACAAGGTCTTTTGTTTTAGTATTCATTATCTTTGACTCCTTTTATTTGAGCATTTCATGGACAAGCATAGATTATTGATTTTCACCAGAAAATCAAAAATCGTATTGGACCAGGTCCTTGCGAAGCCCGGTGGATTCCTTAGGATCTGCGGAACGCAGAGTTCTTGCGCGAAATTCCTCTTTCTTGCGCAAGAAGTCATGGTTGAGAGCAGGCAAAATGCTGCAACTCCAGCATCATATAGCAAGGGAAGAACTCTGTCAACCCGTATTCGATAAATGGGTGACAGATGTTTTGCAGGATTATGGGAGTCTTGCCTTGACTATATTCATATTTGAAATTAAACTATTGAAGTTAATCGATTAAGCGTAGTAGTAAGCGAGGGGAGATTAGTTATGTCAGCACAGATTTGTCTCATAGTTTCGATAGCCGTGTACATCCTTGTGATGGTTATGATCGGCATCATTTTTTCAAAAGGTAATGATGATACGGGAGATTTTTACCTGGGAGGCAGGGGCCTGTCGCCGATAGTGACTGCGATGAGCGCGGAAGCTTCGGATATGTCAAGCTGGCTGCTTATGGGTATCCCGGGACTTGCTTATATCAGCGGTATCGCGGATCCTTTTTGGACCTGTCTCGGGCTTGCAGTCGGAACCTATCTAAACTGGCTCCTTGTTTCAAAAAGACTCAGGCGCTATACGGAGAAGATCGGAGCGATCACTGTTCCTGAATTCTTTTCCAAAAGATACGGGGATAAAAAGAACATTCTTACCGCTGTGTCGGCCATTATAATAGTGATATTCTTTATCCCTTACACCGCTTCGGGATTTGCGGCCTGCGGAAAGCTGTTTAATACTCTGTTCGGAGTCAATTATCTTGTTGCCATGATAGCGAGTGCCATAATCATTGCTCTCTATTGCACCCTTGGTGGATTCAGAGCAGTCAGCACGACAGATCTGATCCAGGGGATCTGTATGTCTGTGGCGTTGATCATAGTCATATGCTTCGGTGTGGTACAGGCGGGCGGCATAGGAGCCGTGATAGATAATGCAAAGGCACTTCCGGGTTTCTTCTCCTTATCTTCAAGCTATGATCAGGCGGCGGGGGCATCAAATCCATACGGACTTCTAACAGTCGTCTCAACCATGGCGTGGGGACTTGGATACTTCGGAATGCCACATATACTCGTCCGTTTCATGGCGATAAATGATCCTGAGAAGCTGAAGATCAGCAGACGTGTAGCTACGGTATGGGTCGTGATCGCAATGGGTATAGCTATAGTGATCGGAGTCATTGGTCTGGCGCTAAGCAGTGCAGGTATCATCCCTTATCTTGAGGGGAGCGGAAATACGGAAAGGGTGATCATATATATCTCAGAATTTATGAGTTCCTTCGGAATCTTTCCGGCAATAATTGCGGGAATAATACTGGCAGGCATGCTGGCGGCTACTATGTCTACTGCTGATTCACAGCTTCTTGCGGCAGCATCTGCCATATCCAGTGACCTTCTTCAGGATTTCGGGAAGAAGAAATTCTCTGACGAAACAGCTGTTAAGATAGCAAAGATAACCGTGCTCATTATTTCAGCCATAGCTGTGGTAATAGCTTATGATCCGGACAGCTCGGTCTTTGCAATAGTTTCGTTTGCCTGGGCAGGGTTTGGCGCGACCTTCGGCCCCGTGATGCTTCTGGCTCTTTTCTGGAAAAGATCTAACAGACAGGGAGCTGTTGCCGGTATGATAGCAGGTGCGGTAATGGTTTTCTTATGGAAATACGTGATAAGCGGTCTTGGCGGAGCGTTTGCAATTTATGAGCTGCTTCCTGCTTTTATAATTGCTTTTGTAGTCAATGTGATAGTTTCTTTTGCGACACCAGCTCCGGATAAGGAAGTAACGGAACTCTTTGATTGATCAATAATGCTGTGATTATAGAGGCTTGGATCGTATGGATCTGAGCCTCTTTTGTATTTAGCCGGACTTTTCTGCAGGGAAATTGACATTGCAATTAGCATTTGGTTCCCGTAAAATGATATTCATATGGTAGCATAATGATGATT
>CADCRB010000205.1 GCA_902803745.1 uncultured Lachnospiraceae bacterium | reverse complement strand
TAGATGTCTTTTACCTTGGAAAGCTCGTACCTGGCCTCATACCAGAAATCTGCAGGAACCCCGGGGGCATAATCACACCTGAATCCGTCTACATCAAACTCTGTGACCCAGTACTTCATTGAGTCTATCATCTCTTTTCTCATGGCCGGGTTGTCATAGTTTAGATCTGCAACATCAGGCCAGCCCATGCCCTCAGGCGAGATGATCTTTCCATCTTTTTGTGTGTACCAGTCAGGGTGCTCTGTTATCCAGGCGTTGTCCCAGCCAGTGTGATTGGCTACCCAGTCAAGGATCACATGAAATCCCATTTTATGAGCCTTGTTCACCAGCTCTTTAAAATCTTCTCTTGTTCCAAATTCAGGGTTAACATCTCTGTAATCGTCAACTGAGTAGTATGATCCAAGTTTCCCCGATCTATTGGTTACAGATATCGGATGGATAGGCATAAACCAAAGGGTGTTAACCCCCATGTCCTTAAGCTCTTTTAGGTGCTCTGAGAACTCATTTATAGTTCCAGAGGGTGTGTACTGCCTTAGGTTAACCTCATAAATAACAGCGCTATTAACCCACTCTGGAGCCTTAGATACTGTAGGGTCAGGGGTCGAGCCTTTAAAAGAGCAACCACCGCATAGTAAGATCACTGCAAAAAGTATCCATACAGTAAGGTTTTTCTTAACTTTCTTCATTATTATCGCTCCTTGTAAATGTGATAAAAACATTACATTAAGCGATTAACCATTTTTCACTATACAGAAAAAAGAGCCCTTTTGCAAGAGCTCTTTTCTTCTGTTATTTTTTCGAACCGGCAACCTACTTGTTATAAGCATCATATTCAATCTTGTAGCCTTCCTTATACATCCGTTCTTCCATATCGTGACCACTAAGTCTGGTTTTACCAAGATCTTTTTTGGCAAAGAAGCCATTGTTTTCTTTATTGGAACTGTCAAAGGCAATCTTTTTCTTTAGATATCCCTTGATATATGTCATAAGCGTTCCAAATGCTACCCTTTTCTGTTCATAGATAGGATTCTCATCCAGGAACTGTTTCAGATCAGGAATGACATTCTTAACATTATCCATTAAAAAACACTTCCTCATTTTGTTAAGAATATTCGCAGGATTGTTCCTTGCCAGCTCAGAAACCCATTTTTCAAGTTCCTCAGGCTTTGGCAGGGTAATATCATCAAGAAGATGTGGCACCTCAGCCTCCATCATCTCCTTTTGCTTTTTGTAGTCTTTTTTCTCCACTGCCTCAAGCCATGTAAGATTCCACTGAGAGTTCCTTTTATCTTTTTCTGTCAGGAAATTACCATAGCTGTCGAAATGAACAGTTCGCATCATTGTTCCGGCATATCTCGAAAGCCCAGGCTGATCGTTAGCTTTTACTACATTCATAGCTTTTTCCTTGGCTTTATTAATATCTTCCCGTTGCTCATAAGCTTCTATAGTTCTAAACTCTTTTACAAAAATGATGTCATTGGTATCAATGTTTTCAAAGCCCGTGATCTTTTTTGCTTCCTGAACCTCCCTTTGCAGCTCTTTTTCATCATATTTAACTTCACTTACAGAAGTATCCTTGAGAGCATCCTTATAAAGAGCTTCCGCTCCAGAAAGAGGCTCATCTTTTATCTTTTTGAACGGAACAGTCTTGTTATTTTTGAGTGTGAGGTAGGACTTATATTTCTTTGCAAATGAAGAGAGTAAATCGGTGCTTAATTGATCAAACAGTTCACCTTGAATCCGGTCAACATCATATGGATTGTTATCTTTCGATAAAACATCACCAGCGTTATTTACATGGTACTTTTTGGATATATAGTACGATATCCAATTTGTAACATGATCAAATGCATCAGTATAGATTTTGAGCTTTGGATTATCATCAGTGAACTTCTGCAAAGAAGGAACTGTTCTTCGCAATGTATCAATGGACGAAACATTTTGGCTATCCTGAATATATTTCAGAGAATCGCCAGCCACTATCTGATCAGCCCATTCTTCTAATTTTTTAGTATATTCTTTGTAGCCCTCCAAATCTCCTTTTTCCATGGCATCAAGTTCTTTCTGCGTAGGCTCAGGAATCTTTGTAAAGTTTTCATATATACTCTCAACGTTTTCACCGATCATATCCTGTATCAGATCCAGGTCATTATCTTCCCAAGCCTTAAGCCATTTGAGGTTCCACTCATGATTTTTCTTATCCTGCTCTGTGAGAGGTCTAAACTCTTCATCATATTCCACATGCTTCATAAAAAATGTTGCATCTCTTTCAATAGAGTGCCCACCGCTGCATCCTGTAAAATTTTTCATTCCTTTTTCATAGGCCTTTTGCATTATGGGATTTGTTTTTGCAACGTTCAAATATCTGTCAATTCGCTTTTTGTAGCCATGTGAAGCTTTAGTATATGATGGATCATGCTTGTTCAGGTTTTCAAATTCCTGCTCATCTAAAGACTTGTTGGAAACATACTTATTGTTAGGAGTCTCACTTTCAAGCATTTCAAACATTGTTCCATATACATCTACAAAATCCGAGAGTGATTTACGCATTTTCTCGTCAAAGGCATCATCTCTTTCTTTTTGTACCTTCCTAGTACCCTCAGGATGCATGATGACCCTTTCATCACCACTTTTCTCAATATTAATACGGTACTTATATTGTAAAAACGTACCAACCATTTGATTGAGAACAGTCATTACTCCATCAAGAGCCTTGATCTCTTTATTTTCTTCAAAGACCTTTTTCGCAGTTTTATTTGCTTTAACAAGATTTCCAAGAGCTGTGATGCGTCTGTTTGCCTCAAACCATTTTTCAGGATCAGATAGAATATTTAATTCTATCCATTTCATAAACCATTTTGCTCCTGCATTCTTTGGAGGCTTGGGAATACTTAATCCATCATAAATCCTTGGTATTTCCTCTTTAATGATCGCATCCAGTTCCTTCGCATCACCATTTTCAAATGCAGTCATCACTTTATTATTCCAGGCAGCATTAATAAGATCTTTTTCTCCAATAGGTTGCATATTCTTATCATAGTGCACAACCCTAAGGAGTGATCCCGGAATTCTTGATAAATCAGTACTAGCCCCGCCTTCGCCTTTCGCTATGAATTTCTTTGAAACTGCTTTTTTTAGCTTATCTTTCAGCTTCTGGTCCTTATATACTTGATTGACAGCATCATGGGCGTCTAAAATCCTGAGCGCATCCTTTCCTGAAAAGCGTCCATTTCTATTTTTTAGTACTGAAATTCTTTTATTTTTTTCTTCCTTAGTCTCAAAAGAGAGATTCTTAGCTTTAAACTTTTTCGTCTCAGATAGAAGATCCTTATACTCCTTATACTTTTCTGCATAGATCTCTGCATTACTCTTTAACATCACAGCATCAAACTCATCTTCTCCCTTATGGCGACTCTCTTTCTTTCTATATCCGCCTTCACTTGCTTCTTCTCCATACTTTGATTTGTCAAAACCGACTTTATCTTTAAGGTAAGCATCAAGGTACGAATATATACTTCCAAAAACTTCGCTCATCTTCTTAAAAATGGGATGTTCATCAAGGTACTTGGCAAATAGAGGATTTGTTATTTTTAAGTTGTCTACATAAAGAGATTTGTTCAGTGCACGCAGTACTTTTTTGGGATTTTTATACAGAACTTTCTTTATCCACTTATCAAACTCTCCTGGTTTTGGCAGCTCTATCCCATCAAAGCAATTAGGGATCTCTTTTTCTATCATCTCCTGCTGCTTTTTAAGATTTGCCTTTTCCACGGCTTCAAACCATTCCAAATTCCATTTATGGTTAATCTTGTCTTCTTCCGATGCAGGTTTTCCGTCTTTGTCGTAATGAACAACACGAAGCATAGGACCGCCAAACCTGTCAATGGTGGTTTGCGTTTCAGCCCTTTTGCCAATCTTGGCCTTTGCTTTTTCAAAAGCTTGCTTGGTTTCCTCATTATCATACCCAATGTTGTCCATTGCTCTGATTTCTCTGATCACAGCAATGTCATCAACTGTAATATTCTTCTTACCAGTAATCTCCTTAGCTTTTTCAAGCTCAGCCTTAATTGCCACATCATCAAATTTATGCAGGTCTTTGAAAACCTTTTTTTCTTTTTGAGCAGACTCCGCATTTATTACAGAATCTTCTTCCTTGATGATGTTGATAGTATTGAGATTCTCCTCTTTCTCGTCTTCCTCCTCGATGATGTTGATCTTATTGGGGTTCTCCTCTATTTCCTTATTGACTTTCTTAGGTTCGAAGATGTTCATCTTGTCC
>CADCRB010000204.1 GCA_902803745.1 uncultured Lachnospiraceae bacterium | reverse complement strand
ATTTCCTATCTCTTCCTCGGTTTTTTCGGCATTTTCCTTTATGGCAGGATTGCGGCTTTCTTTTCCTATGACAGCGCCGCATTCCGGGCAGATCAGATCCTCCCTGCCGGAAACGGCTAGAGGCTCAAAATCAAAATCTTTTTTACAGCTGGTACAGTATCTTAACATATTCAATATGATAACACAGATTCTGCTCTGTGGATCAACTGTCTGTTTCAATCTTCCAATTGCTTTGAAGGCTGTGTTTTGTTATAGTAAGCGCTATGAAATCATCAAACTGTAATCGGAGGATCAGGTCTTGGGTTCTGATATATCAAATGAAATAAATAAAAGGCGGACTTTCGCCATAATCTCTCATCCCGACGCAGGAAAAACCACGCTTACCGAGAAATTCCTGCTGTACGGAGGGCAGCTCAATACGGCGGGCTCCGTAAAGGGTAAGGCGACGGCTAAGCATGCGGTGTCGGACTGGATGGACATCGAGAAGGAAAGAGGAATATCGGTCACCTCATCCGTGCTTCAGTTTGAGTACAGTGACAAGTGCATCAATATCCTCGACACACCGGGACATCAGGACTTCTCCGAGGATACCTACCGCACACTTATGGCAGCTGACAACGCCGTAATGGTGATAGATGCCGCTAAGGGCGTGGAGCCCCAGACGAGGAAGCTTTTCAAGGTTGTAGCCCGCCGCGGTATCCCGATCTTTACCTTCTTCAATAAGATGGACAGAGATGCCCTTGACTCCTTCGAGCTTGTGGATCAGGTGGAGCATGAGCTTGGCATCGAGACCACTGCAGTGACCTGGCCTATAGGATCGGGTAAGGATTTTAAGGGAGTGTATGACAGAAACAAGAGACAGGTTGTCCTGTTTTCCGATACACAGAAGGGGACAAAGGAAGGAAAGGAAGAGTTCATCCCGATAGATGAGAAGGACAGGCTTATAGAGACCATAGGTGAGGATAAATTTGAGCAGCTCATGTCAGAGATAGAGCTGCTGGACGGAGCCTCTGCGGAATATGACCAGGATGCGGTATCGCACGGAAAGCTCTCTCCTGTATTCTTCGGCTCGGCGCTTACTAATTTCGGTGTGGAGAGTTTCCTGCAGTATTTCCTTCAGATGACTACATCACCTCTTCCGAGGATGTCAGATCAGGGGATCATCGATCCCGTGGCAAGACCGTTCTCGGCTTTTGTATTCAAGATACAGGCAAATATGAACAAGGCTCACAGGGACAGAGTGGCCTTCATGCGCATATGCTCCGGAAAGTTCACTGCGGGCATGGATGTCTGGCATATGCAGGGTGATAAGGAAGTCAGGCTTTCCCAGCCGCAGCAGATGATGGCGGATGACAGGCACATGGTGAGCGAGGCCTACGCAGGTGACATCATAGGAATCTTCGATCCGGGAATATATTCCATCGGGGATACGCTCTGTATGCCGCAGGACAAGTTTAGATTCGGCGGTATCCCGACCTTTGCACCGGAGCATTTCGCAAGAGTGAGACAGGTGGATACCATGAAGCGCAAGCAGTTCGTGAAGGGCATAATGCAGATAGCCCAGGAGGGCGCTATACAGATCTTCGAGGAGCCGCAGGGAGGCATGGAGGAGGTCATAGTAGGAGTTGTGGGCGTGCTGCAGTTTGATGTGCTCAAATACAGACTGAACAATGAGTACAATGTAGAGATACACATGGAGCAGCTTCCCTATGAATATATCAGATGGATCAAGAATGAGGACGCAGATCTGGATGCGATAACCGGAACCTCTGACATGAAGAAGATCAGAGACCTGAAGGGCAATCCGCTGCTTCTCTTTGTCAATTCATGGAGTGTGGGAATGACTCTGGACAGGAACGAAGGACTGATACTGGAAGAGTTCAATGAAAACGACTGAGCAGTCCATAGATTTATATTTTTATATTGTTGTGATATACTGATTAAGTTCATTTAAATTTTCAGATCTATACCTTTTGGAGGGGAGATATGGCTTCAAAAAAGGAAGTGTCTTCGGACAAGAAGAATCAGATACATACGATCGATTCTACCAATACCGGCGAAGTGAAGATCGCAGATGATGTGGTGGCATCCATTGCGGCGATAGCAGCGGGTGAGGTAGATGGTGTATCCGCGATGGCGGGTAATATAAGTGATAAGCTCATGAACTCAGTCGGAATGCATGTAGGCACCGGTGCGGGAGTTCGTGTTGATGTGGCAGGGAACATGGTCCGCGTGGATATCGCCCTTGTTATAAAATACGGACATAATATCATGGAGACCTCAAAGAAAGTCCAGGATAAGGTAAAGAATTCCATAGAGACAATGACGGGGCTCAATGTTACGGATGTCAATATCAGGATAACAGGTGTTAACAGCGATATAAGGAACGATAAATGACAGGCCGGAGCGCCATAAGAGAGAATGTCTTTGTACTCCTGTTTGAGTCGCTTTTTAATTCCGGGGAGGAAATGGAAGCGCAGTCCCTGTATTATTTCGACGGCCTTGAGCATCCTGTTGATGAGGAGAGTACGGTTTATATTGAGCAGAGATTTCATGCAGTCGAGGATAAGCTGCCGGAGATAGATAAGCTTATCGAGGAAAAGAGTTCCGGCTGGAAGATAAGCAGGATAGGAAAGGTCGAGTTTTCTATACTCAGGCTTGCCGTGTATGAGATCATGTTTGATGATGAAGTGCCGGTAGGCGTCGCAATAAATGAAGCCGTGGAGCTGGCAAAGAAATATGGGCAGGATCAGGCGGGCTCCTTTGTGAACGGTGTTCTTGCCAAATTCGCCGGATGAAT
>CADCRB010000203.1 GCA_902803745.1 uncultured Lachnospiraceae bacterium | reverse complement strand
TGATCAGTATGTTTCTTGTGGGAAAATTCGTAACAAGTCCCCTGAAACAGCTGGCAGGGGCGGCAAGGAAATTTGGAAGTATAAGCGAGGCATATACACAGAACGATGTAATGCAGCTGCCGATCCGTTCCAATGATGAGATAGGTGACCTGTACAGGGCATTCCTGTCCATGCAGAATCATATCGTGGAGAATACGCAAAAGCTTACAGCGATCACAGCCCAGCAGGAGCGCATAGATACTGAGCTCAGAATGGCGGCACAGATACAGTCATCTATGCTGCCCTCTGACTATTCCATACTTGCCGGTAAGAAAGAGATTGACCTTTATGCATGTATGGAGCCTGCAAGGGAAACCGCCGGAGATTTTTATGATTTCTTTCTGGCGGATGACGACCACCTGGTCCTTACGATGGCTGACGTGTCGGGCAAGGGACTGCCGGCTGCGCTGTTTACGGCTCTGTGCAAGATCATTCTTTCACAGCAGGCAAAGATGGGAAAATCTCCAGCCCGGATATTAAAGGATGCAAATATTGAGATCTGCGCGAATAACAGGCAGCAGATGTTTGTGACGGTATGGCTGGGGATCCTGGAGATATCTACCGGAATTTTGTGCTTTGCGGATGCCGGACATGAGAAGCCGCTGCTAAAAAGGGACGGAAAATGGGAGTTCATAGAAAAGGAGAAAAGCGGGATCCCGCTCGGCCTGTTTTCTGAGAGTCCGGACGGAGCCGAACTGTTTACCGAGCAGACAATTACGCTTCATGCCGGGGATGTACTTTTTCAGTATACAGACGGAGTCACGGAAGCGGTGCATGAAAAAAAGCTCTTTGGAGAAGCAGGACTGTTATCGGCAGTTTCCGGTGCAAAATCAGCGAAACCCGAGGAGCTTCTGGCCTGTATCAGGCAGCAGATAGACGGCTTTGTGGGGCAGGAGCCCCAGTTTGATGATATTACTATGATGGGACTTATGTATAATGGCATCTATCCGACTGCAGACTGATCAGATAAGAAATTCAGATAATAGGAGCCAGGTACTGTCCAACGAATTGATGATATCACCTGTGTAGCATTATTTTACAAAGAAAAAGGGGAGAAAATGAGGAAGATTTCTCCGGAGATCGGATCCTTTTCACTTATCAGTAAAGAGATACTGGATTCGCTCGGAAACAACGCGACCTCCAGAAATATCATCATGGTGTGTGAGGAGATCTTTACAAATATCGTAAATTACTCCGGTGCAGATGAGGTGTATTATTCCATAAGGATGACCGAAGATACCTATGAGGTAACATACACGGACAACGGAGTACCGTTTGATCCTGTTAGATCCGAGCTTCCGGAAAAGTCATTTGATGAGCTGGATACCGGCGGAATGGGAATAATGCTGTCAAGACTTAACTCAAGGGAAATGATCTATCTGAGGGAAAATGACAGAAATAATCTGACGCTGAGATTTGATGTTGACTGATCTGTTCTGAACAAAGCAGTTGACCGGCGGCAGAAATGCCGCCGTTTTTTTGGCACTGACATATTTTTATGATACAATTTCAAAAAAAGATTTTATATGGATCATTTCCGGCTGAAGCTGAAATGACAAGGATAAACCTTGGCCAGTCAGGTAATGGAGGGGTAAGATGAGAAAACATGATGTGATAATGAAAATGCATAACCACAACGGAACACTTTACAGAACTATGTATGAGAAGGATCCCTTTCGTTATAAAAGAAGGATCTTCATACCGACAACCGGACTGAATAATATCGAGGTCAGCAAATCCATCGGGGATATGATAGCGGAAACAGCGGAAGAGGTCCTGGAAAGCGCAAAGGAAACGGTAGAAGCTTTTGTAAAGACCAAAGGAATGATAGATGGTATCGTCAACGGTATTAAGACAGAAGTGATAAAAGAGAAAAAAGCATTATTGGCTACCGCGGCAGAGGGTGTCAAAATGATAATTGACTCGATGGAGGATGAGAACTGATCACGGATTGATATTATGACCAATGGAAGGTACGTTCTTTGAATCTTAATATAGAATTCCAATGTGCAGGTCTTGTAATATTAGTCATCGTAATGGTGCTTTTTATCAGGACCAAGAATCTGAAGCTTACTAACAGCCGGCTTTTTTTTATTGCGCTGTTATCGTGCTTTCTGTGTGAATCTCTTGATATCGGAAGTATCATAGCGATCTATTACTCCACCTATAAAGGGCTGCCGTCTGAGACCACGGATATCATATGCAAGCTCTATCTTATCTCTCTTGTCCTTCAGGGATATCAGGGCTTTGAGTATGCATCCTCTGAAATACTGGCCTCAAAGAAACGGGCATGGCTTCGCTGGATCTTCAGGATCATCTTTGTAATAGGCGAGATACTGATCATTGTAAGCGGGATCGGTTTTTACATGGATGGAAGGATCGTTTATTCCTATGGCGAAGCAGCATTATGGACATATGCGATCGCAGTCATTTTCATTTTGTCTACGATAGTGATAGCTCTTGTGGGACGCAATTCGATCTCATTGAGGCGCAGGAAGGCAATGCTTGTCTGGCAGGGGTGCTGGCTTATAGCGGCCAGCCTTCAGTTTATGATCCCGAAACTTCTTCTTGTAGGTTTTGCAGCTGCGGTCGGAATGGTCATACTGTATTCCGAGCTTGAAAATCCCAATGAATATCTGGACAGGGAAACAGGGTGCTTCACCAGAAGCGCCATGACACTGTATCTTAGGGATAAATATATTCACAGCGAAAAGTTTGCTTTATTTGTTGTCCGCATCGGATTCCTGATCGATGCAGATTATGAACTCGAGAACAATGCGATAATGCGGGTTGCCAAAGCGATCTTAAGTCAGGGAAAGGAGCCGGTCTTTTATCTTGATGAAGGTAAGTTTGCGGTGATATATCGTAACAGTAAGGAGATGGAAAAGAAGCTTCTTATCCTGAACGAGATGGCGAGCAGGGTGACAGATGTGCCTGCAGAAGGTAAGTATATTGTTGTCCCTGACAGCACGGTCTTTCAGAATGCTGAGGAGCTGCTTCTCTTTATTCATAATCATGAATATGATGAGTCAAACCGGGTTCTTGCCGATGTAGACGCGGTGGTGCATCTTAGAAAAGATGTCATGGTGCATGATCTGATCGAAAGCGCGTTAAAGGAGGATCGGATAGAAGTCTTTTATCAGCCTTTCTATGATGTCAGCAGAAAGAAATTTACCGTGGCAGAGGCTCTTGTCCGCATACGTGATCAGTCCGGGAAGCTTATACCCCCGGGGGATTTCATTCCGGTTGCCGAGAGAAGCGGACAGATCCGTGAGCTGGGGATAAGGATCTTTGAAAAGGTGTGCGCCTTTCTGGCGACAGGCAAGGCTCAGGCGCTTGGACTAGAAAGAGCAGAGGTAAATCTCAGTGCTGTCCAGTTTGATCATGATAATCCTACAAAGTTTGTACAAAGGATCATGAAAGAATACGATATCGATCCGCAGTGGATCAACATGGAGATAACGGAGAGTGCGGAGGCGGAAGTAAGGCAGGTGCTTCTTAAAAACATGGAGCGGTTGTCAGCTGTAGGTATTGATTTCTCTCTGGATGATTTCGGGACCGGACGGGCGAATCTTGATTATTTTGTCAGTATGCCGCTCAGGATCGTTAAATTCGATCATTCATTTACCCAGGGATTCTTTACTAACGATAAGATACACCGCGTTGTTTCCGGAATGACTAAGATGATCCATGATATGGGTATGAAGATAGTAAGCGAAGGAGTCGAAACGGACGAACAGCTGAAAGGTATGCTGGAGCTTGGAGTGGATTACATCCAGGGCTTCTGTTTCAGCAGACCGGTACCTGAGGATGAATTTCTGCAGTTTTTGCAGGAGAATAACCTGGGAGCGTGAACAGGGAAAAGGGGTTATGGATAATAAGAAAGCATATATGCTGGCGGGCGCCATAGCGCTGGCTGATACGGCGGTGAAGGGATTGATCAAGGAGCCGCCGGTTAAAAACTACGGCTTTGCAGGAAATATGATGGACAGGCATCCTGGAGCGGTTGCTCTGGTAAGCGCTATCCTTACCGGTGTCACAGGTTTTGCCGTGGCAGCTCTGCCGGATCGCATGAAGCTTCCCGCAGCTTTGATACTTGGCGGAGCGCTTTCCAACTCGGCTGACCGTCTCATAAGAGGTTATGTTGTGGATTATATTCCGATGAACCCGGTCAAGGGCCCGGATTCCTCGAAAAGGTATTACTGTAACCTTTCTGATCTTGCGATATTTGCGGGAGCCGGAATAGGTATCGGTCTGGAGCTTGGTCAGGACGTGGCAGAGAATGAGGGGTAGTGAAGAGAGCAGCAGGTCCGTTCTGAAAAGAACGGTCATAATCCTTTGTATTATCGCACTGGTTTCGGGCGCTGCTTTAATCTGCTTTTTTTTATTTCAAAAACCCGATGCAGAGCTTGTGATAACTGATCTCGATGTAGGCAAGGCTGACTGTGCCGTATTGCGCTACAAGGATATCACGGGAATAATCGATACCGCTGAGGAAGATGACTGGGGGACCATAGAGGCTTTCCTTGGGAAAGAGGGTATTGATTCCTTTGATTATATGATCCTTACGCATTATGATAAGGATCATATCGGGAATGCGGTCAACATCCTTGAGAAGTATCAGGTTGACAGGGTATATGTCCCGGATTATGTGTCCGGCAAAAAGCATTATAAGAAGCTTATGGAAGAGCTTGAAGGCAGGGACGATGTGATCCGGTTATCGCAAGATGAGGATATACTTAAGCTTGAGGAACTTGAGATAAGAGTGATCCCGGCCGAAGATCCGGATTCTTTTGATACGGAAGATAATAATTATGATAATAATATGTCCCTTCTCAGTATGATCACATATGGAGACAGTAAGTTTTTCTTTACAGGAGACATCGAAAAGGAACGTATTTCCCAGATCATCGAAAGCGGGGAGGATATCAATGCCGACTGGATAAAGATGCCGCATCATGGCTCATATGAGAAGAGGATTAATAAATTCCTCAAAGCCGTGTCTCCGATTTATTCCGTCATCAGTACCTCCGCTGATAATCCGCCGGATGATAAGCTTATCGCTGTAATAGATCAGAATAGTATAAAAAACTTTGATACCATAGGCGGAAATGTAGTCACGGTCGGCAACGGAAGAGATATTACCGTAACAAAGGAATAACGGACTGTGCTTTTTTATAGCTATGTGGTATGATACTACTCGCTGATGCTGGTGAGGGGAAAGGATTAAAATGCTGCCTAAGGATCCGAATATGCTTTTAAGTTATATAAATACCGGAATCAGGGATAAGTATTCCGACTTTTATGATATGGCAGGCAGCGAAGGCTTTGACGGCACGGAAGTGATGGAGAAGCTGGAGAAGGCAGGCTACAGCTATGATGAACAAGCTAACAGATTTATGAATAAATGATGATATGGAGGCAGATATGAGACAGAAACCTGTGGTATTGATGGTACTGGACGGATACGGTCTTTCGGACAATCACGAAGCAAATGCTGTATTTATGGCAAAGACTCCCGTCATGGATAAGCTTATGGAAGAGTGTCCTTTTAAGAAGGGATATGCGTCGGGACTTGCAGTCGGACTTCCCGACGGACAGATGGGCAATTCCGAAGTCGGTCATATGAATATAGGCAGCGGACGTATAATCTATCAGGACCTGACGCTTATCACAAAATATATCGAGGAGGGTACCTTCTTTAAAAACGAGGAGCTGCTCAGAGCCATTAATAACTGTAAGGAGCATCATTCAGACCTTCATATCTGGGGACTGCTTTCGGATGGCGGCGTGCACAGCCATAATACCCACCTTTACGGCCTTTTAGAGCTTTGCAAAAAGGAAAATTTCACGGATGTATACCTCCATCCCTTCTTTGACGGCAGGGATACACCTCCGGCATCGGGAAAGGATTATCTCCAGGAACTTATTGATAAGGCCGGTGAGATCGGCGTAGGAAAGGTGGCATCTCTTTCCGGACGCTACTACGCAATGGATCGTGACAATAACTGGGATCGTATCCAGATGGCATATGATTCTCTGGTGCTTGGAGAAGGAGTAAAGGCCACAGATCCGATACAGGCGATGCAGGATTCCTATGATAAGGATGTCACTGATGAATTTGTGCTTCCTACGGTCATCACGAATGAGGACGGTTCGCCTGTATCAGTAGTGAAGCCGAATGATTCGGTCATTTTCTTTAATTTCAGACCCGACAGGGCCAGAGAGATAACAAAGGCATTCTGTTTCTCGGATGATGACATTAAAGCCCAGGGCGGAGATCCCTCGGACACCAAGACTATTGCGCATCTTAAGAGAGCAAAGGGTTTCATGCCTCTGACCTATGTATGTTTCAAGGATTATGATGAGACTATTCCTAATAAATATGTAGCATTTAAGAAGGAAGAGATCGTAAATACCCTGGGCGAATATCTGGCAAAGAACGGCCTGAAACAGCTCAGGCTTGCTGAGACCGAGAAATATGCGCATGTGACATTCTTCTTTAACGGCGGCATAGAAGAGCCGAATAAGGACGAGAACCGGATACTTGTAAATTCACCAGCAGTCGCTACCTATGATCTGAAACCGGAGATGAGCGCTCCGGAGGTATCCGAGAAGCTGGATGCAGCCATAACCTCGGGAGATTATGATGTGATAATAATCAATTTTGCTAATCCCGATATGGTTGGGCATACCGGAGTGCTGGAAGCAGCAATAAAGGCTGTGGAGAGGATCGACCAGTGTGTTGGTGCCGCGGTGGATGCCGTAAAGAAGATGAACGGAGTGCTGTTTATCTGCGCGGATCATGGAAATGCCGAGCAGATGATAAACTATGAGACCGGAGAGCCTCATACAGCGCATACGACCAATCCCGTCCCGTTCATATTATTTAATTACGATCCCTCATATACTCTGAGGGAGGGAGGCAAGCTTTGTGACATAGCACCTACGCTGCTGCAGATCATGGAGCTTCCCCAGCCAGAGGAAATGACGGGAGAATCTCTTCTGGTCAGGAAATAAGGATTAGACATTATGTCAACTGTTGAGACAATAAAACCGGATGATATTGAAAAGCGAAGCTTTGAGATAATAGAAAGAGAACTAAAGGCACAGAATATTTCTGTGCCTTTGTATTATGAAGGAAAGACAGCAGAGGAAACGGCTCTTTGCAGAGATATAATAATCCGGTGTATCCATACTACAGCGGATCTTAATTATGCGGAAACTATGAGGTTCTCACCAGGGTCGGTTGACATAATCCGAAAACTGCTGAGTGATGGAGCAAACATAATAACCGATACGAATATGGCTCTGGCAGGGATAAATAAAAAAATGCTGGAGACTCTGGGAGGAAGGGCATTCTGCTTTATGGCAGACGAGGAGGTAGGACGTAAGGCTAAAGAGCGAGGGTGTACAAGGGCATATGCCGCCATGGAAAAGGCGGCCGGCCTTCATAAGGCAAACCGATCCAGGCCGCTGATCTTTGCAATAGGGAACGCTCCTACAGCCCTGATCGCTCTTTATGATATGTTCTCTTCAGGTACATATAAACCTGATCTTATAATAGGGGTTCCGGTGGGATTCGTAAATGTCGAAGCGTCCAAGGAGCTCATTATGGCAACTGACATTCCTTATATCATTAATTCCGGAAGGAAGGGTGGAAGTCCGGTCGCAGCGGCAGTTCTGAATGCCGTTCTATATTCTTTATGATCCACTGGATTTATATTTACATGGCACTGACTTGTTGACTACTACATGATGTTAACATTTTATGTTACTACGCATTAAAAGCCTGCTTGTATACCATATCTAGTAGTTTTCAATAACAGCTAGTTGGGTTTAGAATATTAAAGCTGACGCAAAATCAGGATGGTCAGATTGCCGGAATAAGGCTGTCGTCAGTAAAATGCAGTATAGGATAAAAGGGGTAACGTATGGCGGAAAAAGTCACTCTAAAAGGGGTGAAGTCAGGCATAGTATTGAGACTTCCCGAGGGCGGGGAGTTTGAGTCGCTGCTTCCCGGCATTGAGGATAAGTTTAAGAATGCAGCAGAATTTCTAGGGAGCAGACATCTCATCCTTTCTATAGAGGGACGTAATATTTCCGAGCAGGAGGCTGGACAGATCCTGATCCTTCTTGCTGAAAATACGAGAGTTAAGTGCGAGGGGATAGTACTCGACAATAAGGAGCTGGAGGAGAGATTCCAGAGACTTCTGGGTCCTGATCCGGGGCATGAAAAGGAGCTGGCTGAGCTTAAGAAAGAAAGGTCGCAGATGCTCAAGACTATTGAGAACCTTCAGGCAGCCGTCGACCCCAGAAACTGCCGCGTTATAATGGGTAATCTCAGATCGGGAGCAAATGTTGAATCCCAGGGTTCCGTACTTGTAATAGGAGACGTAAAGCCCGGAGCATCGGTCACGGCAGGGGGATGTGTTTTTGTCCTGGGAGCCCTGCAGGGTAATGCAGATGCAGGTGCTTTCGGAGATCCGGATGCTTTTATTTTTGCAATGGATATGGATCCGATACAGCTCAGGATCTCTGACGCCATGGCGATCGCTGCAGACAGCAGTCCAAAGCAGAAAAAGGGAATCTTTTCCAGAAAGGAGATCGAGCAACCGCCTGAGGTGGCATTGATCTCTGAGGGGCATATTGTCATTACCGAGCTTACGAGTGACCTTGTGAAGAATAACAGATTTTTCAAAAAGAAAAGGAATACTGCAAAGACAGAAGCTGATAACGAAGCGGAAAACGGGGAAACTGATAATAATAAGTAACACCGGGAGGAAGAAATGGGAGAAGTAATAGTAATCACATCAGGGAAGGGCGGAGTAGGAAAGACCACAACCACGGCAAATATCGGTACTGGTCTTGCAAAGCTCGGAAAGCGTGTAGTCCTGGTAGATACGGATATAGGACTGCGTAATCTCGATGTGGTTTTGGGTCTTGAAAACCGTATTGTTTACAATGTCGTTGATGTAGTTGAGGGCAATTGTAAATTAAAGCAGGCGCTTATCAAGGATAAGAGGTATGAGGGTCTCTGCCTTCTGCCTGCGGCCCAGACCAGGGACAAGTCAGCGGTCACTCCTGAGCAGATGGCAAAGGTTGCGAAGGAGCTTAAAGAAGAATTTGATTATGTAATAATGGATTCTCCTGCAGGAATAGAGCAGGGCTTTAAGAATGCCATAGCCGGGGCGGACAGGGCTATCATAGTGACGACTCCGGAGGTCTCTGCTGTAAGGGATGCAGATCGTATCATAGGTCTGCTGGAGGCAAATGAGATGTCGGACGTGAGGCTGGTGGTAAACAGAATTCGTCCTGATATGGTGGAGAGGGGAGACATGATGAGTGCCGATGATGTCGTGGAAGTTCTGGGCATCAAGCTTATCGGTGTCGTACCTGACGATGAGAATATAGTGGTTGCCACAAACAATGGTGAGCCGCTTGCAGGTGATGAATCACTTGCCGGAAAGGCTTATATCAATATATGCAGCAGAATAATCGGAGATGATG
>CADCRB010000202.1 GCA_902803745.1 uncultured Lachnospiraceae bacterium | reverse complement strand
ATGCTCAATATTTGCATGCTTTACAGTATAATTGTTGATCGCCTTATCGACTATAAATGTTGTCCCGCAAAACGGACAGGAAGCCGTATCCGTCTTAGGATCAACCTCAACTGTCCCTCCGCAGTTTGTGCAGGAAGCCGGAACTATTTTTACGCCTTCTGCCGTAGTCTCGTCCATCTCTTATCAATCAGTCCTCCAGACTGTCTTCATCCGGCATCACTTTTGACGCCTTAACAGCGAGTATCTTTTCCTTAAGTATATGTGCTTTCTCCTTCACACCGCGGCTCGCGCTTGAAGATACAATGATCTCAGGAAGGAGCTTCATTGCCTTGTCAAATTCTCTGGACTTGTAATAAAGGGCTGCGATAATGTAATCAACTGTATACTGATCCATACCGCAGATCGGATAGTCTTCGGTCTGTCGTGCATAGACCAATCCCTCCAGAGCCTTGCTGCGCAGTTCCTTTTCCGTTTCCCTGTATTCTTCCAGCTTTATGGGATCTGCAGCATTCCCCTCCTGAAGCTCGTTACGCTGGCCGCGTACAAGCCAGGACATATAAAGACATAGATAAGCTTTCTCTGACGACTTCGCTACGGTAGACATGGCAGTTGCAAAAGCCATCTGGAATCTTCCGAGAGCTTCCTCATATGAATAGACTTTCTTCTCCTCCATTACAGGAGCAGGCTTGAAAAAGGCGCCTATCTTCTCGCGCACCATCTTCTTCTGATTCACTGTAATATTGGGAAAGTTACGCTCTCTTGCCGAATAACCGCAGAAAGGGCAGGAGATCACAGTATATTTCAGGGCATCCACCGGCTCATAATTCGGCCTGAGGTCAAGGTCATGGGATACGACCCTCGCCCTGTTAGCCTTAACGGCAAGTGATTTGAAGGGCTTGTCGCAGACAGGACAGGTGTAGGATCTGGCAAGAATGTAGGATGACTCTTCCTCGGATTTCTTCTTTTTCTCCTCAGCAGCCTTCCTTGCAGCTTCCGCCTCTGCCTTTGCCGCAGCAGATCTTGACACTTCCTCCGCTTTGTTTTTTGCCTTATTTTCTCCATAAATATCGTCGTCCATATTGACGCCGAATTGTGATAATCCGGATAATAACCCCATATCAATCCCCCTTATGATCAGACAGCATTTTCCAGGCCTTTGATTTGCTGTCGTAAAATCTGATAATGTCCGATCTGCTTAAGACGGAAGCTTAAAGGACGATTTGAGCGACACTATCCTGTTCATCACTATATCGTCTTCTTTCGAGTCCTTTGCATCCACGCAGAAGAATCCGTTTCTTACAAACTGGAATGAATCGTAAGCCTTTGCCCCTTTAAGCTCCGGTTCCGCATAGCATTCCTTCATCGTAATGAGAGAGTTCGGGTTCACATTCACGTCTCCGTTTTCATCATAAACACCCTTCTCCTCATCAACTATATTCTCATAAAGCCTTGCGGTGAATTTTACGGCGCCGGATTTCTCAACCCAGTGTATGGTCCCTTTGACTTTACGCGGCATCTCCTTATCTGTACCCTGCTTTGTCTCCGGATCATAGGTGCAGTGGACGACAGTTACCTTCCCGCTGTCATCCTTTTCAAAGCCGACGCATTTCACAAAATACGCATTCATAAGACGGACTTCATTTCCGGGAAAAAGTCTGAAATACTTCTTCGGCGGCTCCTCCATGAAATCCTCCCGCTCGATATAAAGCTCGCGGCCAAAGGGTATTTCCCTGCTCCCAAGCTCCGGATTGTCAGGATTATTAACGCCCATGACCATCTCTGTCTGTCCTTCCGGGTAATTGTCTATGATAAGCTTTATCGGATCAAGGACCGCCATGATACGCTTATCCTTCTGCTTCAGATCCTCTCTGATGCAATACTCCAGCATCGGCATCTCTGCTGTTGAGTTGGACTTGGACACACCTGAAAGCTCTACAAACATCCTCAGCGAATCCGGGGTATATCCTCTTCGGCGAAGTCCCGCAATGGAAACCAGCCTCGGATCATCCCAGCCGTCCACTATTCCGTCTTCCACAAGTTTTTTGATATATCTCTTACCCGTGACCACATCCTTAAGATACAGCTTTGCAAACTCTATCTGTCTGGGAGGCATATCAAATCCGACATTATCCACCACCCAGTTATAGAGTGGTCTGTGATCCTCAAACTCCAGTGTGCAGATTGAATGAGTGATACCCTCAAAAGCATCCTCCAGAGGATGGGCAAAATCATACATAGGATATATGCACCATTTATCCCCGGTATTCTGATGAGAAAGATGAGCAACCCTGTAGATTATCGGATCTCTCATATTTATATTAGGAGATGTCATATCTATCTTTGCCCTCAGGGTCTTTTCGCCGTCAGCAAATTCACCGGCTTTCATTTTCTCAAAAAGCTCAAGATTTTCTTCTATACTGCGCTCTCTGTCAGGATCATTCTTCCCGGGCTCGGTAAGCGTACCCCTGTATTCCCTTATCTCATCAGCCGTAAGTGATGATACATAGGCCAGACCCTTTTTTATCAGGGTCACTGCCGCCTCATACATCCTGTCAAAATAGTCTGAGGCAAAGAACAGTCTGTCCTCATAATCTGCGCCCAGCCACTTTACATCTTCCGTGATCGAATCTACGAACTCGCTTTTTTCCTTCGTCGGATTTGTATCATCAAATCTTAGATTGAACTTTCCGCCGTATTCCCTGGCAAGACCGTAATTCAAAAGTATGGATTTCGCATGTCCTATGTGCAGATATCCGTTGGGTTCCGGAGGAAATCTTGTATGTACAGTATCATACACCCCCTCCTTCAAATCCTTATCTATCTCGTTCTCTATGAAATTTCTGGATCTTTCCTCAGACACCCTTGTCCTCCTGCCGCAGACCTTATATCCTGTACTGTGACAGATCGGAGTTGATCTCGTCAGAGTACTGGTTCAGGTTCTCTGAAATGCTCGTTATGCTTTCTGTCTCTGAACGGAGCTTGTTACTCTCGTTCACTATTATATCGCTCAGGTTTAATACCTCAGTGATGCTCGATGACTGCTCCTGAGTAGTAGCCGCGTTATTTGATGCGACATCATTGATCTTCTCTATGCCGCTTGCGATCTCATTGATACCTTCGGTAGCCTTTGCCACATCATCATATATCTTATTGAAGGAATCGTTTGCGCCTTCTACGCCGCTGATGCAGGCCTCCATATCCTTGACGCAGATATCAGCCTTTCTGTTGATATCATCTATGTTCTTAGTGATATCGTCTATCAGTCTGCGTATCGTATCCGTAGCATCAGAGGACTGATTTGCAAGGATGCCTACCTCCGAAGCAACTACCGCAAAGCCCTTGCCCATCTCTCCGGCTCTGGCTGCCTCTATCGATGCATTGAGAGACAGGAGATTCGTCTGAGCCGAAATGGCATTTATTGTATCAGTGATACCCGTGATCTCCTCGACGGATTTGGCCGTAGTCTTGATAAGGGCAGTCAGCTCGTTGATGGTATCATTAAGTGTGTTGATATTATCGGTCATGACAGCCATCTCATCCTTGCCCTTGCCGGAGGCTTCAAGCGTCTCATCACAGAGCGTTCTGACATTCTCGGCATTTGTAGCCAGCTGGCTGGAGGTTGATGCAAGCTCGGTAGCCGCCTGAGCCACATCCTCTATGGAATCACTCATTACAGAAAGCGTATCGTTCAGCTTTCCGATGGACTCTCCCTGATTCTCGTTTGCATCTGACAGAACATGCGATATATCGAAGCACTCTCCGGCCCGGCTGTCCATAGCCCCGGAACTGCTTGACAGACTGTTCAGAGTCGATCTCATATTCTCGATATATCCATTCAGGCTTTCAGAAAGAGTAGTGATCTCGTTATTTCCCTCAGGAACAAGCGTGACGGTAAAATCACCCTTGCTTATATCCGTTATACGCTCAGTTACGGTAGTCACCGGATTGATCGCCTTGCTGATAATATAATAGATCAAAAGAGAAAGAAGGATGAGCAGGATTATCGCACTCACGAAGGTGACGATCATTACCTTTACTATAGTGGCGCTAAGGATGGACGAAGGAACTGCACTCACCACTACCCAGGATGTATCTTCTATATCCGTGGCTGCTACCAGCATAGACCCTGCATCTGTCTTTACGGTCTTCACCTTGCTGCCGTCTGCTGCTGCGCTCGTATCCAGAGAATCAAAGACGGGTGCCAGTCCCTTTGCTACGGGATCAGTGGTATCTGCAAGTGTCTGGCCTGCAATGTCCGCGACATTGCTGACAAGAATAGACTTGGATTCCTTATTGATTATGTAATATTTTGCATCCTTTGAGATGGAGGCAAAGCTGTTAACCTTCTCAGAGACCTTGTCAAAATTGATATCGCTGCTCAGCACCACATTATCTTCCAGCATTACAGAGCATGCCAGACAGGTCTTTCCGGTAGAAGCATCCACATAGGGATCTGACGTGTATATCTCTCCGTTCTTTCCGAGAGCTCCCTGATACCAGGGTCTGTCAGAAAACACGAACGTGTCATCAGGTACCCAGCCTGATCCGTCAAGAAAGACGTTATCATTTCCATATCCGATATAGATATCCTGCGAATCAGGATCAAGCTCTGTAAGCTTAAGCAGCATCGCAAGAGTGTCATCCTTGGACATTGCAGGTATATTCCTCATCACGTCCGCGGTCTGCGCTACCCTTTCTTCTATACTGTTCCACCAGTTATATACTTCACTGGCATAGGTTTCGCTTTCACGTGCCAGTATACTGTAGGTCAGGGTTTCGATATTATCTGCCGCAAGCTTAATGCTTATCTGAGTGATAATAACGATTATTATCGCAACAAATATAATGATCTTGCTCAGAAGCGATTTTTTAAGAGACGTTCTCTTTCGGTTCCTCATGAATATCCTCCTCCGCGTAAATCCATATAAAATCTCCCGTCAGGGCAGGGCAATATTATACCACAAAAATCACTGAAGATGCATTTTTCTTCCCTGACATATCAAACATATCAAAACCTTTGTCCTGGCTTTTGCAGATCAAGGTAGAAAAAAACCGGCGCAGAAAAAGTCCTTTTCTCTGCACCGGCATGGTTTTACTGTACCTCTTAAAGCACCTTCATCAGTATTTCATTAGAGCGCTGGATGAACTTTGTCATCTCCTCAGCATTAAGCTGCTTATTTGAGAGAAGGGCAAGATCATAAAGCTGCTGCTCAATAAGCTTTGCATCTGTGCTGTCGGGATCAGCCATGATCTTCTCGACCAGAGGATGATTGGCGTTCAGTATCAGTGTCTCTCCGTCTGCATCCTTTGACTCCGGCAGGGGCTCACCCATGGAGTACATCTTCATCATATCGTCCATGCGGCGTTTCTCCTCGGACATTGTGAGCATCGAAGCAACCTTTTTGTTTTTCAGCTTATCCAGCTTCACAGAGAGCTTGGATCTCTTCAGCGTCTTCCTCATAGTCTTCTCGAGATCCTTTGACTTCTCCTCAAATTCCTCCTTCTCTTTCTTTGAGAGTCTGCCTCTCATCACATCCTCTACCTCAGCATCGATTCGAAGGAATTTAATCCCTTCATTCTTCATCTCAAGACGCTGGATGAAAGGCTGGTCTATCGCATAAGTAAGCACGAGAGCCGTCATTTTTGATGACTTGAACATATTGATATACTGGCTCTGCTGCACCTCATCAGTCACATAATAAACCTTCTTTTCCTTCTTCTCTTCTTCTGAATCCTCATCAGAAGCCTTGTCATCTCCGGAGCTTATCACATTGCCGTCAGCATCCACTATATCGTTCTTTTCTTCCTTATCCTCTTCACTGCTCTTTGCATCGGCTGTCTCTGCCTTTTCGCCGCCGGTTTCTGCGGATTCCTTCTCTCCGTCCTCATCATCTCCGGTATCTATGGGTTTTACATCCAGAGCCTCCGGGAGCGTAGTATACTTATCATAGATATCCTTGAAAAGAATATAATCATTTATCTTATCCGCGAATTTATCGTTCTTCAGTACACCATACTTTACGAAAGGCGAGATGTCATCCCAATACTTCTCATAATTCTCACGGTCCGTCTTGCAGAGGCCCGAAAGCTTCTCAGCCACCTTCTTCGTGATGTAGTCTGATATCTTGGTCACGAATCCGTCATTCTGCAGCGCACTCCTTGAAACGTTGAGCGGAAGGTCCGGACAGTCGATCACTCCCTTAAGCAGCATCAGAAATTCAGGTATGACTTCCTTGATATTATCGGCAACAAAGACCTGATTATTGTAGAGCTTTATCACTCCCTCAGCGGATTCGTATTCGATATTTATCTTGGGGAAATACAGAATGCCCTTGAGATTAAATGGATAGTCCATATTCAGATGTATCCAGAACAAAGGCTCTCTGTAATCATGGAATACCTTCCTGTAAAACTCCTTATATTCATCCTCTGTACAATCACTCGGAGTCTTGGCCCAAAGAGGCATTGTCTGGTTTACCGGCTTAGGTGGCTCGGGCGGTATCTCTTTACCGTCCTTATCCTTTTTAGGCTCCGGCGCCGGCTTGTCCACAGCAGTAAGATAAACCTCCTGGGGAACAAACGAACAGTACTTTTCCAATACATCCCTGACGGTATATTCATTACAGTATTTCAGACAGTCCTCTGAAATATGAAGCGTTATCTTCGTTCCGGTCTTGCCATAGGTTCCTTCGGTCATTGTATAGTCCGTGCCTGCGCCTTCACACTCCCAGTGCACAGGTGCCGCATCCTTAATATATGAAAGAGAATCGATCTCGACTTTATCAGAGACCATAAAAGCTGAATAAAAGCCCAGTCCGAAATGTCCTATGATCTGCTCAGCATCGGATTTATCCTTGTATTTTTCAATAAATTCCGTAGCGCCAGAAAAAGCGATCTGATTGATGTACTTATCCACTTCATCCATGGTCATTCCGATACCGTTATCAATGAAGGTAAGTGTTTTTCCCTTATTATCACACTCCACATCAATACGGCCTTTGAGCATATTACTGTCACCGCCGCCGGTCTCAGACTCCGGTGCTTCATACTCACCCATCATCTCCAGCTTCTTGAGCTTTGTTATGGCATCACAGCCGTTGGATATCAGCTCGCGGATAAAGATATCCTGATCCGAATACATCCATTTCTTTATGATCGGGAAGATATTTTCGCTGGATATCGAAAGTGTTCCTCTTTTTTCTGCCATTATGTATCACCTCCATAATAATGAATATCATATAGATTAT
>CADCRB010000201.1 GCA_902803745.1 uncultured Lachnospiraceae bacterium | reverse complement strand
GCGATAGCGAGCGTTATTATGTATATTATAGTCAGGTTCCTTCCAATATTTACTATGGAGCCTCAGTATGAAGCCGGCGATCCCGAGGTTATCGGGGTAGCAGATCTTATCGTGAATTTCTTCACCAAGCCGGATTTCTGTGAGCTTTTGAGCCGCAGGGCGATCCTGCCCCTTATTGTTGCAGCGATCCTTTTCGGCTTCGGCATACAGCTTGCCGGCGGCAAGGAGACAAAGACTGCCGCGATGCTTGCGGATATCACCAACTGTCTTATGAAGACCGTTAAGATAATCACGTACTACGCGCCGATTGGCTTTTTCGGATTCTTTGCAAGCCTTGTAGCGACTCATGGGGAGGATTTTGTTACGAACTATGCAAGGGCGATCATAGTATATTACGTGGTGAGCATATTATATATGTTCATATTTTTCCCGATCTATGCAAGATTCGGCGGTGGAAAGGGAGCAGTGGGTGTGATGTTCAGGCACTTATTCAGACCTGCAGCAGTATCCTTCGGGACTTGCTCTTCAGTGGCGACCATACCGACAAATATGGAGGTTGCCGAGGAAACCGGTATATCAAAGGAAGTAAGTGAGATAGTATTACCTATGGGAGCCACCATGCATATGGACGGAAGCGCGATGAGCGCTATTATTAAGGTGGCTTTTCTGTTCGGGATGTTCGGACTGCCCTTCGGGACCGGACGGGCCGTGCTTGCGATCGTGATAGCTGTCTTTTCGTCCGTGGCAATGAGCGGCATACCCGGAGGAGGCGGTACGGGTGAGCTGGTGCTATGCACCCTGTTCTTCCCTGAGCAGCTGGCGGTAGCCTTTCCCATAGCCCTCGCCATAGGCGATCTGGTCGATCCGCCGGCTACAATGGTAAATGCCGCCGGAGACTATGTGGTCAGCTTTATAGTATCACGCTTTGTGGATGGAAAGGACTGGCTGAAGAAGCAGAGAGAAGAGCATTAAGTCTTTATTTCGGCTTTTGCCTTTATCTGCTTTATCCATTTGTCCTTATTATGGACAGCAAAGATCTCGCTGGTGCCATCCTTTGACTCTATCAGGATCTTATTGACTGCCGGACCCTGGGTGACATCAGCAATATCCTTATAATCAAGGATCCAGTCCTTGTATTCCGCATCATCCTTCGGAAAAGGATGGAAGACCAGGCTTTCGGGGAAAAAATGAAGCTTTCCGCCGATATCCTCGCTGCCGAGTGAACGGTTGGCTACATCACCTGGGTATGCATTGTAGTCGGGATCTCCGGATTGCAGCAGCTTCTGGGTATCTATTTCGCCCTTTGTTACGGATCTGAGAACCGTGAAGATTATGGCTGCGATCCATGAGATCAGGCACGCGATCACACCGATAGTAAATATCGATGTCCCGGGATAGAGACCGTATCCCATAAACGTGCCGAAGGCCGTTAATAAAAGCCATACCAGTAAAAAAATAAGAAATCTCGCAACCATGAAAGATATTTTAACGCCAACTGCTTTATTGATGCAAGATGTGTTTTCCCGTAAACGTTGCGTTCATGCCGATTCTGTGGCATACTATAAGTCGTAACTGATGGATAACTAATTTTGCAATAGGAGAGGGAATATGAACAAATCAGAACTTATTGATTCAATCGCAAAAAAGGCTGAGCTTTCCAAAAAGGACGCAGAAGCAGCTCTCAATGCTTTTACGGATGTAGTTGGCAAGACACTTAAAAAGGGAGATAAGGTTCAGCTCGTTGGATTCGGAACATTCGAAGTAGCTAAGAGGGCTGCAAGGAAGGGAAGGAATCCCCAGACCGGCAAGGAGATCAAGATCGCTGCATCAAAGGCACCTAAGTTTAAGGCAGGAAAGGCGCTTAAGGATCTCGTAAATAAGAAGAAATAAGGCCTAATTTATTAGTTTTTGATCATGCCCCGGCAGGAGATCCCCGCCGGGGCGTTTTGCAGTAAGCAGGCAGATTCATCGAAACTACGAAATGCAAGGGAATAATAAGCTGTTATTAATAATTATCTGTATATTGTCGGGCTTTATGTCCTCAGGCTGCACAAGAGAAGCAGCGTTTCCATCTTTTAAGGTTTCCCGGATCCCCGACTCTTACGAACCATTAACAGAGGATGCGATGCAGGTCATAGATTATGAGCCTGAGATCTCCGGGACGGAAAACACAGATCCTGTGATCCCCGAGCCGGAGATTCCTGAGCCGGAGAGGATATCGCCTTCCGATGCAGGCTTCCATGATGAGTGTTTCTCCCTTATAGATGAGATAATCTCAAGGGATGTTGAAAACGGTTTTCCCAGTGCCGAACTTACAGTGATGAGGGACGGAAAGATCGTTTATGAAAATGCCTGGGGACGGGTCAATTCATACTATCCCGACGGAGAGAGGAAAGAGGACAGTCCGGAGGTGACCACGGATACACTTTATGATCTTGCATCGGTCACCAAGATGTTTGGTGTAAACTATGCCCTTCACAAGCTTATGACGGAGGGGCGGATAAACCTTGAAGATAAGGTATATGAATATATAGGAGACAGGTTTTATTCGGATGTTACGGAGATCGCCTATGTAAAGGGGGATCCGTCTGATCTTGTTACACAGAAAGAATGGAAAAAACAGGTCACCATACGGGATCTGATCACACATACAGCCGGCTTTCCGGCAGATCCTCACTACTGTCACCGGTATTTCAATGCAAAAGAGCAGGAATTGAGCACGGAGGATATCAATCCGCTGTTTGCCGGGTACGGTGCGGACGATGAGACTAAAGAGGCAACTGTTGAAGCAATATGCAGAACGCCTTTATTATACGGACCGGGGAAAAGGACTCTTTACTCGGATGTTGATTATATGCTGCTTGGGATTGTCGTAGAGCAGATTACGGGCATGGATCTTGATACTTATCTGAAGGAGACTTTTTGCGTGCCTCTTGGCCTGAAACGCATTACCTATGAGCCTTTAGAGCATGGTTTTGCTCCTGATGACTGTGCAGCTACTGAGCTGAATGGAAATACAAGGGACGGGGCTGTGAGCTTTGACGGGATCAGGACATATACGATCCAGGGCGAAGTTCATGATGAGAATGCCTACTATTGTATGGGCGGAGTATCAGGACATGCCGGACTGTTCGCTTCTTCGACGGATCTGGCAAGACTTGCAGATCTTATGCTTTCCGGCACGGCAGGAGATAAGGAGTATTTCTCGCAGGAGGTCATAGATCTTTTCACATCAAAGAAGTCTGACAGCGAAAAAAACTGGGGACTTGGCTGGTGGAGGCAGGGAGATAAGCAAAGAACAAAATATTTCGGTACTAAGGCGGGGGAAAGTACCTTTGGTCACCAGGGCTGGACCGGAACACTTATCATGATAGATCCTGAAAAGAAGATCGTCATAGCGTATCTTACCAATAAGATAAATACCAGAGTCACGGACAGGGAGGGAAATCCCAATAAGTTTGACGGAGGAAAATATGTGTCGGCTTCTCTGGGATTCGTGCCCGAGATATTATATACGGGACTTGATGATGAGAGCGCTGACGTGACTGATGCACTTGAGGAGCTTGGGAGGAAAATGAGTTGAATAAGGAAATAGAGGAGCTGAAAGAAAACGGCCGGGAAACGGCGGATGTTCCGGTAAAGGGCTACCTGAACGAGGATTTCAGGCTGTTTCATAACACTGATACCTTGGGGACGGGGGTAGGGGTTCATTTTCACACCTTCTATAAAGTCACCTTTGTGAAATACGGAGCGGGGAGCTATATGATAGACGGCAAGGTATATGATATCAGACCCGGTGATATCATTCTTGTGGGTATAAATGTTCCTCACAAGCCTTCTTTTGAAGCCGGAGAG
>CADCRB010000200.1 GCA_902803745.1 uncultured Lachnospiraceae bacterium | reverse complement strand
CGATACGGACACGATAGAAAGAAAAACCGCATCCGCTCTGTCGGAATATGCCGGTCTTGTCGGGAAGCTGGAGCCTGTAGTGGGGCACACCGAGATACATCCCCCGGACGAGATCTCTGCTGAAGAAGCACGCAGGACTGTGGATGAACTGCTGGTGGCATTGGATGACTATGATGATGAACTGTCAAAAGAACTTGCATTAAAGCTCAGCGGCTATCCCTTCAGAATCACCCAAAGCAATAAACTGACTGAGGCTTCAGACTTTATAGATGATTTCATGTACGATGAGGCTGCAGAACTGATCAGGGAGATATATCCGCATATTGAATGAAGACTGAAACAGGACGAGGTAGGATAAGGCAGTGGCTGATAGAAAACCGAAGAGCTCAAGTTCCGCGTCCTGAAGAGAAGACTGGACTTTGCCTGACAGCATATCGATGCAGGGAGCATTAAATCCACCTGAATAATGAGTACGGTATTATGCTATGGAGATTCAAATACATATGGTTATATTCCTGAGACGGGGATGAGATACCCAAGGGACGTGCGCTATCCCGGCAGGCTGCAGATGCTTTTGGGGGACGACTATAGCGTCATAGAGGAAGGATGCAATGGGCGAACCACGATCCATGATGATCCTTTAGACGGATGGAAGAACGGAATGGATTATCTGAGACCTTGCCTTAATTCGCATAAACCTGTTGATATCGTAATCCTTATGTTGGGCAGTAACGATCTTAAGGCAACATTTAATCTGTCGGCCAGTGAGATCGCAGAAGGCGTGGCTGCTCTTGTGGAAGTGATCAGGGAATTTACAGAGGAGAAACAGGGATTTATTCCAAAGATCATCCTTGTTTCACCGCCGGAGATCGGAGCAGGCATTAAGACATCGCCGTTTTATGGGGCATTTTATGAGGATGCTATTGCAAGGTCGAAGGAGTTTCCGGGGTATTATAAAGCAGTTGCCGACAGATATGGATGCGTTTTCTTTAATGCTGCAGAGCACATATATCCATCGGAGATAGATTCTCTTCATTTAACACCGGAGGGACATATGATACTTGCTGAGAGGCTATGCGATATCGTGAAAAGCATAACGGAGAAGCATCTTCAAAAGTTTTCAGTAACCTGACTAAAAAGAGTAAGTACAATCCCCGTAAGGTGCCCCGCCGGCGACTTTTTTAAGGACATCCTCAGGGATTTCGATCATGTTCTCCTTAAGGATATCCATGGCTTCCTCTTCGCTCTTGCAGCTCTTCAGCTTTTCCTTCACTTCCTCCGGAAGACTTTTGTAAAATTCATTGTTCATAATTTCCTTGTCCATATGACATTCCTCCTACTTTTTTTAATTATACTATCATTTTTCTTCAGAAGTTGTAAAACAGGCTCAGGATCCGTTTGTTTTATAAAAATATTAATATTATAATTTCGATAAGATAAGGAAGTATCTTCAAGTTGATAAGCTCTGTGATGCACTCGATCTGATAGAGACAGCACTGGCATTCGACAGAGTAAGTCAGATATAAAACTACGCATTATAGAGGAGTGTATAACTGTCCATCCTGTGGCGGAGGATTGATGTAAGGTGATTGAAGAGGTTAGAAACAGGGGAGACCTGGTTGCACTGGTGAATGAAACAGGCTTTCTGCCGTTTTTTTCCGGAAGGATAGAGGGATTTTCCCTTGAGGAGAATATTTCATATGAGGCCTGGTATCAGGGAAGATGGAGTGGTAAGATCCATTGGGATGCCTGGGACTGGAAAGGACAGGTGCTGCGAAACAAGGAACTTGTTTATGGAAAGTTCTTTGAGAAAAAGGCAGGTTTTATAAGTCTCAAACTGTGGCCTGACTTCTGTAATTATCGTCGGGACGGATATGATTTTGATGCCAGATTCGATGATGGTCTTGTATCATATAAGGATAAAGGAGTTGTGGACTATATAATCGGTGCCGGTGCAATGCTGACGAGGGATATCAAGGAGGCTCTTAATTATAAGAAGGATGGAAATAAAGGGTTTGAGACAGTGATCACCAGACTTCAGATGGCGACGTATGTTGTTCCGGTGAACTACGAATATAGCAGGCGTAAAAACGGAGACGAATATGGATGGG
>CADCRB010000199.1 GCA_902803745.1 uncultured Lachnospiraceae bacterium | reverse complement strand
TATCATCTCGTTTAAAGCAATGCTTGTGTTGCCACCCGATCTTGGACTTCCGTTGATCATCAGCACTCTCATCAGACTATCCTCCTTGCTTTCTTTTTATCTCTTTATTATACAGACAAAAGGCCGGTATACCTTCGCTAAAGTACACCAGCTTTTTTGTCTTTTTATAATCTTCTATTCTGTAAATCTCCAAATTATATCTTACTCTCCCGGGTTTTCATCGGTTGAGGCGCTTTCCTCATTACATTCCGACACATTTTCATCTGAAGAGCCATCGTCTGATGAACCATCGTCTGATGAGTCGGCGTCTGATGAGCCGGCGTCTGATGTACTGCCATCAGAAATATTTACATCCGTGGCAGTTTCAGCCGGGATGCTTGTATCCGGGATAGTTGTATCAGGGACATTTACGTCCGAAATGCTTGTATCCGGCAGGCTGATATTTCCGCTGTCATTCATTATGTTTTCAGTACAGTTCCCATTCTCAGCCGTATCCATACCACAGTTTTCAGTATATGTATCCGTACCGGAAGTAGTATCTGATACAGGCATATTGGTTCCGGACTCATCAGCTTCTGCCGCAATATTTTCTGCCACAGTATTTTTTGCCGCAGAAGTTTCTGTCGCAGGAGTTTCGGACTCTTCTGCTTCCTCTGCCCCGGATTTAATCTCCTCGGATTCTGCTACAGCTGCTTCCGGGGTATCCTTTTCATCATTAATAAACATCCTGGCAGCCTCATCCACAGACTTCGTACCTATTGGTATGATATTATCGGATGATGCGGCTTCAGTATCGGCTGATTTGGTACCTGTCTGCATAGCCATATACGGATCCACCGTGGAATCCACGTAATCTTTTGTATCGGAGATTTTATATATTTTATTCTCTGTACTCACACCCTGCAGGAGATCACCGGCAAGAGTTCCGAATTCCTTCAGCATTGATCCGCTTATGTACTGGAGTTCACCATTTGAAGTCGTTGTCATACTGTTAAAAAAGTTCAGAAGAGCGACACATGATTTAGTGGTTTCATGAGATTCGGAGCTGATAAACTGCGTTTCAAAATCTGTCGTATCCTTATATTTTCCACCGGATATTTCATTGATTATACTGTCAAGTGTTTTCCCGTAATTAATGTCACTGAGGATCCTGTCAAAGCCCTGCCTGTAATAATAACTGTCCGTAAGATACAGGTTACCGAAATCCGCATTAAAATACTTCTGTGCAGAAAGTCCGGAAATATAATATACGGCAAGCATGCCCAATGAATATGCTCCATAATCGTTAAGCTTGGATGTATCATAGCTTTTATCCTGATATATATCATACAGCCTGGATTCCGTATATCTGGACAAATTTGAATCATAGTAATTTTTGAATTCATTAACCCTCTCCGAAAATGCTCCGCTGACGGCCTCTGCCGCTCCTTCGCAAAGCCAATCGGGAAGAGCATATCTACCTTTGTTCTCCTCAAGGGCGGAATTCCTGCCCAGAGTTCCGTTCCGGTTATAGTCATACATATATGCATGCAGCATCTCATGTACGGTTGTAGAGACAACCTTAGTCATATTGTTGCTGTTAACAGTCCAATACCCGCCGTCATCCTTGGTCGCAAAGGAAGCGATATTATATTTGATGAGCATGTCCATATACAAAAGATCAGGATCTTCACCATTTTCTTCGCTCCCCTTCCATGAAGTAATGGCAACGGTAGCCTCCACTGAACTGCCCTCCTCACCGTAAATATACAATCCGATATTATTGGAAAACCAGTCATATTCCTGAGCAACGTCAAATGAAATCAAACCGTCGCAAAGAATATTCACAGCCTGCGGCTGAACCTCATATTTGATGGTTTTAACAAACCAGTCAAGAAATTCATAGCCGTATTTTTCAACAATACCTGATTGGCAATGAATCAAAACCTCATCTTTGGATTCTTCTTCGGATCCTTCATCAGAGTCTGCAGGTGTCTCAGAATTACCGTTGTCCGTACTTTCGCTGTCTCCGCCATTATCTGCTCCGGCATTTTCAGAAGTATTATTACCAACGGGGCTTTCAATCACCACTCCGGGTCCCTTTATATATGTGATACCCGTGGAGGGATCAGTCGCAGAAAGAATCCCCCTCAGATTATCCTCAGAAAAGCGGCCTGAGTAGTTTACGCGAAGTGATTTATTTAGATAAATATTTTTCAGAAATGCCGGGAGTTTGACATTGATCAGGCCACTGAAATCTACTCCCTTGAGTTCATATCCATCAGGAACATAGAACGCAAAAACAGGCAGGTATGTCACGCCGGCAACAGCTACAGTTGCGGTCTTGCCGCTTTCATCAACCCATATGACGGGAATCTTCCAGCTTATTCCGTTATATACTCCGTCTTTATAGGCAAGGACTGTTGCTTCATTATCAAGCATCCTTCCCGCAACCGGCTCACCAAGATCGGTGATCTCTACTCCGGTGATCACCACCTTGTCATCAGATGCGTCCGTGTGTCTGCCGGCATCGACTTCATTTTGATGCTCAAATGCAGTATTTCTTCCGGCTGCATAAGCTGTTACCGTAAAGATATTACTTCCCAGCAAAGTAGCTGCCAGAGCAAAACACAGTATTCTAATCTTCTTTATTCCGTTCATTATGTCTCTCCCATATGTCATATAATGATTACAAAATATATCATAATTCATCGAAATGTCGCAAGAAGTCATACTTTATTACGACTTTCTATAACAGATCAAAAACGATTGAATGTCATCGACGAGAGGTATATCATTGGGGATGGGAACAAAGCTGGATTAATTGAGCACAACGAAAACATGCTTCAATGACAGCCGCATAGCAGCTGACAGACATTATCTTCATTATGAGATCCCGGAGGGGACGCGTGAATTACCTATGCTAACGTGCGTCGGTGCGGCTATTATGTTTGCCTGGAAGGAATTATTTGCTCCGGCGACTGTTGTTGCTGCGTTAGGCGGTCATTGGGGCAATATGACGGCCCGTTTTATAATGGTGATCTTTGGTGTCTGTATATGGCCGTATGTAATAAAAAGAGAGTGCAGCAGAAAAACTGCTTAGACAGAGCAGGGGGGATTTATGAAGAGAAGCTTGCTTCTTATATGGGTTACAGCAGCGGTTCTTATACTTGCATGCTCTTGTAATAAGGATACCGGAGGCCGGTATTCTCAGGCAGAGAATACATATACTATCACAAAAGTTACGGGAGAAGCAGAATGGGAAAATATCCCGTATATTTCCATTGATAAAGTACTCTGGTGTGAGGATACCGGGATTCGCGCAACGGGACAGCTATGTTATGATGATGAGAATCTTTATGTTCATTTAAGAGCCAAAGAAAAGAATATAAGGGCAGAGTATACGGAACCGTTATCGCCGGTATATGAGGACAGCTGCCTGGAATTTTTCTTTATGCTGGAAGATACACCGGATTACTTTAATTTTGAGATCAATCCGAATGGATGTCTGTGTGCACAGTTTGGTCCGGAAAAGACAGACAGGATAAGCCTTGTCAGAGAGGATGCAACAGAATACTTTGACATTAAAACTGACAGGACAGACGATGGATGGGAGGTTTATTATCGAATTCCTCTGAAGTTTATACAGTTCTTTTATCCGGATTATAAGTTTAAGCGGCAACTGAGAGGAAATATGTATAAATGTGGCAACAAGACAGAGAATAAGCATTATATTTCGTGGACCGAGATCGATCTGGATAAACCGAATTTTCATTGCCCGGAGTACTTTGGTACACTTCGGTTTGAATAGAGGCTGAATAGCATGTGGCCGGAAAGCCGCCCAATGGATCACAGGAGGAATCAGAAGTGGATTTTGAAACGATGGCGAGAAATAATCACAGGAATGGCATGAACTGTGCGACCGCGGTATATAACGCGCTTGCTGAAGTTAATACGCATAAAACCATGCCGCCGATGCCGAGATCTGAAGGCGGAAAGTGTGGTACAGTATTGGCTGCAGAACAGATCCTGCGGGAAATGGGCAGATCTCAGGAGACAGTGGAGGATTTTGACAGAAAGTTTTCTGCTCAGTTTGGTTCTTTGAAGTGTGCGGAACTAAGAGGTATGCTGCAGAATAAATGTAATGATTATGTCGGAACGGCTGCTTCTATGGTGGCTGGGATTGTTGGATAGCTAAAACCATCAGATGACTTTGAATGGGAATTCTGAGCCGTGAAAATACGGCTCATTTTATTTACTGAATTGTATATAATATTAACTATATCCATCAGATTTTTCAGGAGGTTATACCATGGCATTTACAAACTGGATCGAGTATGTGCAGGACATCACCCGCAGAATGACGGAGATGAAGAATATCGAGAAGCCGGAAGCTTCAGATATGGAGGCTTATCTTGCCTATGCGATCAAAGAAAAGAGGCTGAATCAGGAATGGGAAGCTCTGCTCACTGCAGTAAGAGGCAGTGGGAAAGGCCGCAGCTGTCTTCAGAGGAAAAGATCAGGGTTAAAAAGTTTACCCAGCTCTATAATGAGGAGTACGCAAAGGAGAAGAAGG
>CADCRB010000198.1 GCA_902803745.1 uncultured Lachnospiraceae bacterium | reverse complement strand
TCATGATACCAAGGAGGCTGTCAGAAATGTCAGTCTGCTTTATTTAAGTGAGCTTGCCGGACGAAGAGAGCAGGTGGTTTCTTCTGTGCTTGATGATTATATCAGCGATATGGATGTGGCATTGGGACTTATCACGAAGGAGGACCTTTCAAGCATAGAGAATCTTCAGGCCTATCAGCTGCGTATGAAGCAGCTTTACGGACTGGATAAATTTGCATTCGTTGATACTGAAGGACTGATATATACATCAAGAGGTACCAGAACGGATATTGACGAGTACGGCATTGATTATGAGAATCTGTCAGAGCCGGAGATAAAGATCAAAAATCTTAAAAGCAATGATAAAAAGGTGATCATCGCAGTTCCGGCTGATAATCTGGTCGTCGAAGGAAATACGCTGGTGGTCTGCTTTATGGAGATCGACATGGATCGTCTGCTGAGTAATGTCTCCCTCCAGTCAAACAACAATACTACATTTTGCAATATCTATACCAAGGAGGGTGTGGCCCTGACCAATGTGGTACTGGGCGGACTGGCAAGTGAGGATAATCTGCTGGAGGCTATGGAGCAGGCAATCTATGAAAGCGGTTATTCATATGAACAGCTGACAGATGATTTTAATTCCGACAGAAGCGGAGAGGTATCTTTTTCCTATAACGGTATCAGTGAGACATTATATTATGTTCCGATACGCGGCACGAACTGGATGCTCACATACCTTATCCGCGAGAGTATCATAAGCGAGCAGATCAGCTCCATTTCGGAGTCGATCATCTTCAGGAGCCTGATCCAGTCAGCGCTTACTGCAGTGGTGCTTGCAGGGATGTTCATCCTGATATTCATACAGCAGAGACAGGCGTCAAAGGCTTCTATAGAACGGGAGGTCAACGAGGCCGAGAACCGTGTCAGGCAGCAGGAGCTGGAGGAGCAGCTGGCAATGCAGGAGGAGCTTGCCTCCAAGAGCGAAGAGCTTGCCAAAGCGCTGAAGGCCGCTGAGGATGCAAGCCAGGCAAAGAGTGTGTTTGTTTCCAATATGTCGCACGAGATCAGGACTCCCATCACAGCCATCCTCGGAATGAATGAAATGATACGCCGGGAATGCAATGATGAAAATATACTGTCGTATGCCGACAATATAAACAATGCCGGCATAAGCCTGCTCGGGATCATCAGTGATATTCTTGATTTCTCAAAGATAGAAGCTGGGCATATGGAGCTTGTGGAGGTGGGATATTCTCTGCCTTCGATGATAGCGGATATATATAATCTGATCAGCTTCAGAGCCGAGGCGAAAGGGCTGGAATTAAAGATAAGGATTGACAGCACGCTTCCTTCAGGGCTTATCGGTGATGAGCTTCGGATCAAGCAGATCATTGTAAATCTTCTTACGAATGCCGTGAAGTATACAGAGAAGGGCAGGGTGAGCCTGGAGATAAAAGGGGTATCCAAGGATGAGGATGAAGGCAGGATCAAGATTTCCTTTGCAGTCTCCGATACCGGTATAGGGATACGCGAGGAAGAGATGGGAAAGCTTTTTGTCCCCTTTGACAGGCTTGATGTTTCACGTACTAAGAGTATAGAGGGGACCGGGCTGGGACTTTCCATCAGCAGGCAGCTTCTGCATATGATGGATTCGGATCTTATGGTCGAGAGTAAATATAATCACGGATCGACCTTCAGCTTCGTCATATCGCAGGGCATCTCCGATATCTCAGAGGTCGGTGATTTTGACCCCGGTGAGAAGATAAGTCATTCAGCCCGGGCAGAAGAAAAGGGATATTTCAGGGCTCCGGGTAAACGGATACTTGTGGTCGATGATATGCCGATGAATATCCAGGTGCTGAAAGGTCTCCTGAAGAGATCCCAGATGATCATAGATACAGCTTCAGGCGGTGAAGAATGTATAGAGAAGGTAAGGGAGACCGATTATGATCTTATCTTTCTTGATTACCGTATGCCGGTTCTTGACGGGATCGAGACCATCCGCAGACTTAAGGAGTTTTATCCTCAAAGGATCGAACATGTACCTGTTATAGCCCTTACCGCCAGCGCCATTGCAGGTGACAGGGAAAAGCTCCTTGAAGCCGGATTTACTGATTATATGTCCAAGCCGGTCATCATATCAGAGATGCAGGATATGATGAAAAAATATATCAGGATTGATGAGCCGGCCGTGCAGGATGATGCCGGAAGTGATGACGGTGATGATGAGCAGATGACTGATCTTCCCCGGGCTGTACTTGATATCGCCGTGCTTGATCATAAGAGGGGCATAGAGTATTGCGGGGATGCGGAGGATTATCTCTTTATTCTTAAGACTTATTCAGATTCCGTTGATGATAAATCGAGGCAGCTGGAAGAATGCCTTGAGGAGGAGAGGATTGAGGATTATTCTTTACTGGCACACTCTCTTAAGAGCATGTCAGAATCCATAGGCGCCAAACGGCTTCACGATATGGCAAAGGCTCTGGAAAAAGCCGGGAGAGAAGGCGATCTGGAGACATTGAAAAAGGATACTCCGGAATTTCTGACAGAATACAGAAGCCTGGGATCGGCTTTGAAAGCCGCTTTGGAATAATTTTTCACTTAATTGATAAAAAGTAGTAAAATACGTGGGGCAGGGATCAATGATCAGATCCTTTCCGCAAAATGCCGTTTGATAATATTTTATAAGGGTGGAAGAAATGAATGAAGAAGAAATGAAAGAGATACAGGCTAAGGCCTCAGTGCTCATAGAGGCTCTGCCGTATATCCGTGAGTTTAACAGAAAGATCATAGTCATAAAATACGGCGGTTCCGCAATGTCCGATGATGACATAAAGGAAAGCGTGATAAAGGATGTGACTTTATTAAAGCTGGTTGGCTTCAAACCCGTCATAGTCCATGGAGGCGGCAAGGAGATAAGCCGCTGGATAGAGAAGGTCGGTATGGAGCCCCGCTTTGTCAACGGTCTGAGGGTCACGGATTCCGATACCATGGAGATCGCTGAAATGGTATTAAACAAGGTCAATAAGGATCTGGTCACCATGATCGAAGGACTTGGAATTAAAGGCTGCGGTATATCAGGAAAGGACGGAGGACTGCTGAAGGTAAGGAAGAAGCTTGCCGACGGTGAAGATATAGGCTATGTAGGAGAGATAACGAGTGTCGATACCACGATAATAGATGATCTGCTGGAGGATGATTTTCTCCCTGTAGTCGCGCCCATAGGTATGGATGAGGAGTATAATACCTACAACATCAATGCAGATGATGCGGCCTGCGCGGTCGCAAAGGCGCTTAAAGCGGAGAAGCTGGCATTCCTCACGGATATCAAGGGGATATACAGGGATGTGAATGATCCCTCTACCTTTATCTCCAGGATGAACATTACCGAAGCCAGGGCGCTTCTGGAGTCCGGCTATATTGGCGGCGGGATGCTTCCCAAGCTGAATAACTGCATAGATGCCGTGGTCGGCGGAGTCAGCAATGTCACCATCCTTGACGGAAGGGTCCTGCATTGCCTGCTGCTTGAGATATTCACCGACAAAGGGATCGGCAGCGCGATATACAAATAAGTGGTATCAAATCATATGAATCGCACGCTTGCGTGCAGATTCATATGATTTAGATACCCGAAAAGTATTCGGAAGAAGCGCGAAAGCGCGAAATTCCGAATACTTTTCAGCAGCACGAAAGCGCGGAGCGCGGAGTGATGCGTATTTGAAAAAAAGGTATTATTATGAATCGCACGCTTGAGTGCGAAGTGAGGAAACAAATATGAAGGATTACAAGAAGCTCGGAGACGAGTATATATTACATACCTATAACAGATATCCGATAGTGCTTGAGCGTGGCGAAGGCGTAAAGCTCTATGATGATAAGGGAAAGGAATATCTGGATTTTGCAGCAGGAATAGCAGTATATGCTTTGGGCTACGGCAATAAAGAGTTTAATGATGCCCTTAAGGCACAGATCGACAAGATCATGCATACCTCCAATCTTTATTACAACGAGCCTGCCTGCGAGGCTGCAAAAGAGCTCTGCGACGTTGCAAAGATGGATCGGGTATTCTTTACCAATTCAGGCACGGAGGCTATAGAAGGCGCGATAAAGACTGCGCGGAAGTATGCTTATCTGAAAGACGGGAGCACTGACCACAATATCATAGCCATGGAGTCCAGCTTCCATGGAAGATCGATGGGAGCTCTGTCCGTGACGGGGAATGCCCATTACCGTGAAGCCTTTGAGCCCGGTATAGGAAATGTAAAGTTTGCGACATACAATGATCTCGGATCTGTAGAAAGACTCACAGACGAAAAAACCTGTGCTGTCATAATGGAGACCGTGCAGGGAGAAGGAGGCATACATCCCGCTGAGGAGGAATTTATCAGAGGAGTCAAAAAGCTTTGTGATGAAAAGGGCATACTTCTCATCCTGGATGAGATACAGTGCGGTATGGGACGCACAGGATATATGTTTGCCTGGGAGAAGTACGGGGTGAAGCCTGATGTGGTTACGATAGCGAAGGCTTTAGGCAACGGCGTACCCGTAGGGGCCTTTGCGATGACCTCCGAGGTTGCGGATGCTTCCCTTGTTCCCGGTGACCACGGCACTACCTACGGTGGCAATCCCTTTGCCTGCGCTGCCGTGAGGGAGGTATTAAGGCAGTATGAAAAGAGGGATATCGTCTCGCATGTACGTGAGCTTACGCCTGCTCTGGAAGAGGCGCTGGACTCACTTAAGGATAAATATGACTTCATTAAAGACCGCAGGGGTGCAGGCTTTATGCAGGCACTGGAACTTGACAGACCCTGTGCAAAGGTCATAAGCAGGGCACAGGAGAACGGACTGCTTGTAATAAGCGCCGGGGCAGACACAATACGTATAGTGCCTCCTCTTATCATATCCAAAGGCGATATAAGCGATATGAGAGACAGACTTGACAAAGCACTTTCGGAATCCTAAAATCTAACTCAAAGCTTTCGGGGCACCGTTATCTCAGATGCGGTGAGGTAGTTCTATGAGTTTCAGATTTTTCTATTTTATTCCCTTATGCCTGATACTTTGCGGATGCGGAAGTTCAAGCGCAGATGAATTGTCTCTTGAAGAGGCGGAGAGTATTTGCAGTGAAAAGCCGGAGAGTCTGTCGGAAGAGCCGTCGGATATATCCTCTGAAGTAAAGCCCGATGTGCAGACAGACTCAGGTAATATTTATGTATATGCCTGCGGAAAGGTCAAAACCCCGGGGGTATATATGGTACCGGCAGGCAGCAGGATATTTGAGGTCCTTGCACTTGCCGGAGGGCCTTTGGATGAGGCGGATATCTCGGCCGTAAACCAGGCAGAGATTTGCTATGACGGAGAGATGATATATATCCCGGCGGAGGGGGAGCTGGATGATCCTCCGGAGGGTATAGCGGATGCTGATGAGAAGGCAGATGACGGCAGGATAAACATCAACACGGCTGACAGCGCAGAGCTTCAGCAGCTTAAGGGGATAGGGGCTTCCCGTGCAGAGGATATAATTTCCTATCGAGAAAATAATGGAAATTTTCCTGATCCTGAGAGTATAATGAAGGTACCCGGTATCAAACAGGGTACATTTGATAAGATAAAAGACCGGATAAAGGTGAGCTGATAAGTGAAGGTACTTGTTGTAGATGATGAAAAGCTTATAGTAAAGGGATTGAAGTTTTCCCTGGAGCAGGACGGCTATGAAGTGGACTGTGCCTATGACGGAGAGGAAGCGCTCGAGATGGCAAGGTCCTCTGAGTATGATATCATCCTGCTCGATATAATGCTTCCGAAGCTTACGGGGTTTGAGGTCTGCCAGCAGCTTCGGGAGACTTCTGATGTGCCTGTGATCATGCTTACCGCTAAAGGCGATGATATGGACAAGATCCTGGGTCTTGATTACGGCGCAGATGATTATATCACCAAGCCTTTTAATGTCCTTGAGGTAAAGGCCAGAATGAAGGCCATACTCAGGCGCTCCAAATCCGACAGGACCAAAAAGCAGCCTGCAGATGAGGGCAGTGTGATCGCAGCCGGAGACTTAAAGCTTGATACCGCCAACCGCAGGGCGTATATAGAAGGGGTGGAGGTCAATCTTACCGCCAAGGAATTTGACGTTTTGGAGCTTCTTGCCAAGAATCCGCGAAAGGTGTACGGCAGGACGGACCTTCTTGATCTTGTATGGGGCAAGGATTATCCCGGGGACGGCAGGACAGTTGATGTCCACGTAAGGCGTCTTCGTGAAAAGATAGAAAAGTCCCCCGGAGATCCCCGATATGTGCGCACAAAATGGGGAGTCGGATACTACTTTGAGGGTTAATGAAAACTATAATTTCCGGTCTTGTTCAAAATGTTCGGTTTTACAGGAGTCTTAAGTTCAGGATCTTCCTGATAGTACTTATCACTGGAATAATACCTGTCATAGTCATGCGTAATATCATGGTCAGAGGCTATGAAAACAGGGCTATGAACCAGAAGACTTCCGAGGTCACCAATCAGTCTGCTATAGTCGCGGCACATCTTGCCCGCACAGATTATTTCTCTGATACCAGTGATATTGTGATCAACGACGAGCTGATCCAGATGTCAAATCTCTACGACGGACGGATCCTTGTGATAAATGATGACTTTCTTATCATCAAGGATACCTATGGAAAATCCCAGGGAAAATATATTGTTTCCAGCGAAGTCATATCCTGTATGAACGGAAGCCGCAATATGTCCAGTGTCGATGAGGAGAACCGTTATCTTGAGATCACCGTTCCCATCGTGGACGAGAACAGCGGGGAGGTATACGGAGCCCTTGTGGCGAGCGCATCCACTGACAGCATTCATGACAATGTTGAAGTGCTGGACAGAAGAGGACGATTCATTCAGGTCATTATCTCAGTTCTTGTAGTTCTGATCGCTTATGCGCTTTCATCAACTCTATTGCGGCCTTTTGACAAGGTTATCAAGGCTGTAGACTCGGTTAAGGAGGGATTTGATCCCGGGACCGACAGTATAGAGGTTCCTGATTATACTGAGACCAGAGACATAATGGATGCCTTTCACCATCTGATGTCAAGGATGGCGGAGGTAGATGCTTCCAGGGGTGAATTTGTCGCGAATGTCTCGCATGAGCTCAAAACGCCCCTTGCTTCAATGAAGGTCCTTTCCGATTCGCTTATCCAGGGCGGAGACAGCGTGGATGCTGAGACGTACAGAGAGTTTATGCAGGATATTGCAGCAGAGGTGGACAGGGAAAATAAGATCATCAATAATCTCCTGTCTCTCGTGAAGCTTGACGGAGAAAAGGATTCGGAGATCGAGCTGGAGCCTCATGACCTTTCGGCAATGCTGCAGCAGCTCATAAAGACTCTTACTCCTTTGGCGGATCAGAAGGGAGTGGAGCTTCTGTATGAGGAGAAGCTCCCTGTAGAAGCTGAAATTGATGAGACCAAGCTTTCCCTTGCGATAATGAACCTGATGGAAAATGCCATTAAATATAATAAAGAGAACGGCTGGGTAAAGGTGACTTTAGATGCGGATATGCAGTTTGCGATCATTACGGTCTCAGACTCCGGTATGGGGATACCCGAAGAATCAATAAACAAAATATATGACAGATTTTACCGGGTAGACAAATCCCACTCGAGGGAGATCGGAGGTACGGGACTGGGACTTGCCATTACCAGAAACGCCATATTGCTCCACAGAGGGGCTATAAAGGCATCAAGCATAGTGGGAGAGGGGACGACATTTATTGTAAAGATACCCCTGAGGAAGGATATATGAGGCTGAAAGACAAGCTTAATATCATAATGCTGATCTTATGCGCTGTTATTCTTGTCTCCTGTGGCAGCAGGGGGAAGGATGAGACAGGCATATATAAGATATTTTATCCTGATAAGGGATACACCTCCATAAGCAGCGAGGAGAGAAAGATAATATCAGAGAACTCGGCTGATCCGGCAGGGGCGCTTATACAGGCGCTTTGCGAGGCTCCCGGGGACAGTGAGGGGACGGCAGCTATTTCGGCTGATATATACCCGGACAGTTATATGGTGAAGGATAAGAGAGTAGAGATAGGTTTCCCGAAGGCATACCTTGATATGGACAGTACAAGGGAGATCCTTGTCAGGGCCTCTATAGTGGAAACGCTTACACAGTGTCCGGAAATCCTTTCAGTTGCATTTCTTGTGGATGGACGGGAGCTTAAAAACAGCGACGGTGTCCCTGTAGGCGACATGACAGCGGATTCATTTATCAATAATACGGGAGTCGAGCTGAACTCCTATGCAAGAACCAATGTGACCCTTTATTTTACTGACATTAACGGCACCGTGCTAAAAAGATATGACGAGGATCTGGTCTACAACACCAATATAGCAATGGAAAAATTTGCACTTGAAACTCTTATCGGCGGTCCTGCAAACGTGAACGAGCAGGATGCGTTTCCGACACTTGCTCCTGATGCGAAGCTGTTATCCGTCACTGTAAAAGACAGGATAGCTTATGCGAACTTTGACGCTGCCGTCAGGGAGAAGCCGTACAATGTGAGTGAGGAAGCGGCTCTTTATTCCATAGTGAATACGCTCACATCCATACCCGGCATCGACCAGGTGCAGATATCCATTGAAGGCTCTACTGAGGGAGTGTTTATGGATCAGATGAAGCTTGAAAGCCTGTATGAAAGGAATGATGAACTTATAAAATGAAAAGACCGGCGTGTGTCGTCGGATGCTGTCTGATCTTTTTTCTGGGGCTGCTCTTTTATTTCAAAATGCCTGAACCCTTCTCGGATTCTTCTGTTTCAGGCAGGAGCATCCCATTATACGGCACTGTCTGCGACAAATATCAAAAGAAATCCAGTACATATCTGATGATCGAAAATGCCGGATTCTCCGGCAAAGGATCCAAAGAAAAACACAAAGTAATAATAAAGCTTGATGAAGCCGTTGATGATCTCGCTTCTCTTCCTCCCATAGGCAGCAGGATAACCGTGGAAGGAAAGGGTATGCTTTTTTCACGGGCCAGAAATCCGGGGAATTTTGACCTTGCGCAATATGAAATGATAAGGGGCATTGATTTTGAAATATATAATGCCGTCATCCTGAAGGAGAGCAGTATGCCGGGAAACCCGGAAAGCAGGTTGAAGGAAAAACTGTGCCTTCTGCGTGAGAAGCTTTCGGATAATATAGACCGGATATACGGTCCGGAGGATGCAGGCATAATAAAGGCTATGCTCTTAGGAGACAGGGCGGATCTCAGCGAGGAAACAAGAAACCGTTTCAGACGGTCGGGAATGAGTCACATCCTGTGTATATCGGCCCTTCATATCACACTGCTTGGAATGACCTTTTTGAAGCTCGTACGGAAAACAGGTCTTGGAAAGCCCGCAGCTTATCTGATCAGCTTCGTAGTGACCTATATGTACGGGATGCTTACGGGAGCCGGAGTATCTACCCTTAGAGCCCTTATCACCTTTGCCCTTATGATGGCGGCTGATCTTCTGGGCCGGACACCGGATCTTCTGTCATCAATGTCCGTTGCGGCCGTTATTATATTGCTTATGAAACCGCTTTATGTCCTTGATCCGGGGTTTATCCTGTCTTTTTCGGCGGTGAGCGGCATAGGAATACTTGGCCCGCCGCTTCAGAGGCTTATACCCTGCAAAAATAAGACAGCTGCTTCTCTGGTCACATCTTTATCCGTAAATATCTTCATGCTTCCGGAAACCTTGTTTTTCTTTTTTCAGATACCCCTGTATTCGGTCATTATAAATCTGGCTGTGATCCCTCTGGCGGGGATACTGCTGATAAGTGGCGTCATCTCTATGATAACCTGTGGTTTGTTTGTGAAAATAGGAATAATAACAGGGGTGCCGGCAAAAATAGTACTCGTAATTTATAATATTATCACAGAATTGAATGAACATACCCCATTCTCACAGATAACCCCGGGACGTCCTGAAATATGGCAGATTTTAATATATTATGCGCTAATAATAACTGTTGTCTGGACTGTGGAAAGGACAGAAATATCCGTCCCGCTGCTAAGGGTTGCAGGTCTAACGGGTGTTTTGTTTGCGATAGCTATTGTTATTATACATTTCAGACCGCCACTTTCGCTTACTATGGTGGATGTGGGACAGGGTGACTGTCATTTTCTGGAGACGGGGAGCAGCAGGAGCGTGATGATCGACTGCGGCAGCAGCGATATTAAAGAAGTTGCAAAATACAGGGTCATACCATATGTGATGTCAAGAGGCTATGACAGGATCGATTACGCTGTAGTCACCCATCCGGATCTTGATCATATCAGTGGATTCCTTGAAATGCTTGACCCCGGCGGGGACGGGTTTGATATCGGCACGATCATATTGCCTGACATGCCACCGGGGAATGAAAACTATGAAAAGCTCATAAACTGTGCTGAGCAAAAGGGAGTCAGGGTATTAAAGATCAGGACAGGGGATCATTTCAGAGCAGGAAGGGTCTCATTCAGATGTCTTAATCCCGGTAGGGATGCATATTATACCGACGCAAATGAGTATTCTGTCTGTCTTTCCTTAACTATGGAAGGCAGCAGTTTCGCAGCTCTATATACGGGTGATGCCGAGGGCGGGGGAGAAGATGAAATGATGCGCAATCTTCCGCCGGACATCGGGAAATATACTCTTTTGAAATGTGCGCATCATGGCTCTTCGAATTCTACTCCGGATTCTTTTCTGGAAAGGATTTCTCCTTCATATACCTTTATTTCTGCGGGAGTGGATAACAAATATGGTCATCCGAATAAAGAGCTTATGGAAAGACTTGAAAATGCAGGTACCAGGACATATGTGTCAAAGGACAGAGGAGCGGTAAGAATGGATGTTTACTATAAAAAAGCAAAGATCACTTATTATATCAGTCAGCAGGAGGGTACGTAATGAGATACAGCAGGAATCTGATCATTATAACAATAATAGCCGTAAGCATATTCATATGTCATATTTCGCCCGCTTTTGCGGAGGGATCGGTATCAATGAATGAAAGTACAGAAGATGCTGTTTCGGAAAATGAGGCGCCGCAGCAGACTGCGTCGCAGAACAGTGTCTCAGACAATGCTGCGCCTGAAATCACGGTTTCCGACAACACCGTATCGCAGAACCTTGTATCGGACGGGACCTTATCGGAAAATACGGCACCGCCGCAAAGTGATCCTGACAAAACCGTATCGGAGGACATTATACCGGTAAAGGAGGTTTCATCGATAAAGATAAGCCTTGACAGGATCGTCCGAAAGGGAAGAGGAGCGGAGATAAGGGTTGATGTCAAAAGCACCGGCTCAAAGATAATCCGGGTAGAAGCCGAAAACTCCAAAGTCAGGATAAGAAAAAGGCTGTACCGAGCCTCAGATATTCCGGACAGAAGCAGTCTGATCCTAAGCCTGTATGTGACGGTGAACGGCAGATACACTTTTATTGCCTGTGATTCTGACGGCAATACGGATTCTTTTGATGTATCGGTAGATGAGCTCGGCAGACGATCCATTACAGGATACAGGGAAATGGCAAAGGAGAACTCAGGACAGCAGCGCCTTAATGGTCAGGGAAAGCCTTCCGCGATATACGGTGACCGCAGGGGAGCAGGCGTCAGGAAGCCATACGGAGGAAAGAATTATTCGGTAAAAAGCGTAAACAGCGCAGAAATGAAAAAAAACAACGATCAGGACAGATACGGTAAGTGGAGTCTCCTGAAAAAGAAGGAAAATAAGAATGATGAGAAGGTATGGTATGAGCCTCCTGCTGATGAGGATGATGTCTTAACAGAAGATCCGGTCGCTTCTTCAGATTCGTCAGATGACCTGCCCGGTCTTTCTGATTACGGGATAAAGCTGTTTAAGACTGATGTGCTGGGAATAAGGAACGGGACAGGAGCTTCCTCCGAAACTGCTGTCCCGGCTAAGGAGAGCACAGGAGGTTTGAAATCGCTCCTGCGTGATGATAACATAGACGATATGGATAATAATAATTCTGTAATGATCATAGGCATAGTGGTCTTTATCATCATCCTTTTAATGCTTATAGCGGCATTTATGCTTTTGAGAAGCCATAGCGGCGGCAGGAAAAGGAAAAAGATAAAGACAAAGATAAAGACAAAGAAAAGATCCGCTGCTGCATCTGCCAGATCCGGAGCTGTTTCTTCGAAGGTACCCGTGGCTTCGATATCCTCTGCTGCCGGGAAAAATGTCCAGGCTAAGAAAGCGGAAAAAGCCGTTAAACCTCCAAAACCTGTACCACTGAAGGGAACAGGTGACGAGGGCATAGAGAAGTATGCGAGAATGACAGAGGACTACGTAAGGTCGAAATTCAATATAGAGCTGAAAAGGGTGGACCTTAAGAAATATTATTCCGAAAGGCATGGATTTGACTGTGTGGACTTTACTTATCAGCCGGCCTCCGGAGTGATCCCTGCCCAGTTTCGCACACACCTCAATGATGTAGACACTGCTCTTTCAAATGTTTCCGGTGTTGATACTATAACCTTTGCGGTGGACAATAATACAGGAACCTATCGCACTACATTTTACCTCGGGAAATAATAATGGCTGTTGATATCAGGACTCAGAACTTTGATCTGAAACAGATCGCAGAGAGCGGCCAGTGCTTCAGGATGAAGATGGAGGGTGATTCCCTTGCCAGGGTCATTGCAGGAGACAGACTCCTTAGTATCTCCGACAAAGGGGATGGCAGATTTGAGCTGTCCTGCACGGAAGAGGAGTATCATAACTTCTGGTATGAATACTTTGATCTGGGTTGTGACTATGGGGATTTTATTGATGCCATAGATCCTGTTGACAGCTTTCTTAACCGGGCAGCTGCATCAGGAAGCGGTATAAGGATATTAAGGCAGGAGCCCTTTGAGACTCTTATCAGCTTTATCATATCACAGAGAAAGAGCATTCCCGCTATAAGAACTTCAGTAGAAAAGCTCTGTATATCGTGCGGCAGAAAGATAGCGGATGATACCTTTGCTTTCCCTGAGCCTGCGGATCTGGCCGGTCTTTCTGAAGATGAGCTTAAAGAATGTGCATTGGGCTACAGAGTACCCTATGTCAGGGAGGCTGCCAGGCGGATCGCCTGTGGTGAAAAAGATCTGGAGGCAATGAGAGAGCTCACGGATGATGCGCTGTATGAGGAGCTTGTTTCTTTCAAGGGAGTGGGTAGAAAAGTCGCTAACTGTGTTATGCTTTTTGCTTATCACCGTATCGGAGCCTTTCCTGAGGATGTCTGGATAAAAAGGATAGAGGATGATCATTACGGCGGGAGATTTCCTGTGGAAAGATATGAGGGCTTTGCAGGTGTCCTGCAGCAGTATATGTTTTTCTCTGCGCGTAATTGATTTCATTATTTTTATACATTAGAATACAAAAGAATCACATTGGACCGGAGCACTGCGAAGGAAGTCACGGATAAAGGATTTTACCGTAAGCGAAAGTAAAGGACCGGCTGAGAGGAAAGAGGATTATGATCACACTGAACAACAAAACACTCTGTGAAAACTGTTTTTCTGAGATAAATAATGAGCCCTGTCCTCACTGCGGCTTCCTAAAGAGTGCATACAGGCCTGATCCCATAGCTCTTGCACAGGGCAGCGTGCTGAATCAGCGCTATATGATAGGCGGAGTGATAGGCAAGGGTGGATTCGGCATCACTTATCTTGCATACGACTTAAAGCTGGATGCAAGAGTTGCGGTAAAGGAATATTACCCTATGGGGATAGCCCTTAGAAATCCCGGTACCACCACAGTCACTGTGTCCAGCAGGGAGACTGAGAAATCATTCAGGACGGGAGCCGAGAAGTTTTACAATGAGGCGAAGATGGTGGCCAAGTTTAACGGTAATCCCAATATTGTCAGTGTTCACGATTTCTTCTACGAAAATGATACCGTCTATTTCATAATGGGTTATCTTCAGGGGCAGACTCTGAAATCCTATATTAAGACAAAGAAAATAACCGAAGGCCAGGCAGTCAATATATTTGATCAGATATCAAATGCCTTGCTTGCGCCCCATGGCATGAATATACTTCACAGGGACATTTCGCCCGATAACATCATGCTCTGCGATGACAAGACCATAAGACTGCTGGATTTCGGCGCGGCAAGGCAGGTGGTGGCTGAGCAGTCACAGAGCCTCTCTGTGATACTTAAGCAGGGTTTCGCGCCTTTGGAGCAGTACCAGCAGAAAGGCAACCAGGGTCCATGGACGGATATATATGCTCTGGGAGCTACGATATATACAGCTCTTACAGGAGAAATGCTCACTGATCCGATGTCAAGGCTTGAGGATGACTCGGATTATGCGGGAAACAAGTTTTATATCTCCGAAAACCTCTGGAATATAATCTATAAGTGTACGAGGCTCAAGATACAGGACAGATATCAGAATATAGAAGAGCTCAGGGCTGATCTTATGTCCGTGGGTATAGAGGAAGAGAAGTTTACCGACATAGAAGAAGAGATAACTGACTGTCTCAGGGGAGAAGGACCCGAGGGAGGAGAATTAGGCTCAAATGACATCGCAGGAGCCTATACCTCATCTAATGAAGCTGATCCCAACGCTACAGTATATCTGGGTCCGGATAATAATCCGGGCGGCTCATCAAATGAAACAGTGGCTCTTTCACCATCAGAAGCTTTGGATTATACAGGACTGGAGCTTGCAAAACCTCAGTCAGCAGGGACTCCGATGCCTCAGCCGGTACCGAATGCTCCGGTAAACGGAAGGCCTGTGCCTCAGCAAGTTCCGAATGCTCCGGTAAACGGAAGGCCTGCGCCTCAGCAAGTTCCGAATGCTCCGGTAAACGGAAGGCCTGTGCCTCAGCCGGTACCGAACGCTCAGGTAAACGGAAGGCCTGTGCCAAACCGTCAGGCTTCTGTAAGACCGGCTCCGGCAAACAGGACAGGCAGTACGGGGGTTCCTCCCAAAAAGAAAGGACTGCATCCTGTTATTCTGGTGCTTATCATAGTCGTGATCATTATATTCCTTGGGTTAGTATTCCTTTATATTCTGGGCAGCAGTGTTGAGGATACAGAGGCAACAGAGGCGGTCGAAGTATCTGAGGAAGCTTCTGAAACAGAGATCATCGATTACTCTGAATCCGAAAGCGATGGGAGCGTGGACGAAGAGTATTATGAAGATGAGCTCGACTACAGCTCTATGACAAAGGCTGAGATCTTATCATCGATAAGAGATGGTCTCACGATCGGCTATGCCGGAGCCTCAAAGACAGAATCTGTCTACTTAGTTGCTGACAGTCAGATAACCTATGGCGCATTATTGATAATCGATAACAATACCGGAGAAACAACGGAGCTTGTCGGGGACTTTACGGATAATGGAAATATGTCACTTACCATTACAGATGACAAGACCAATGAATCCATCACTGTTGATGTAGAGACCAAGGATGATGGCAAAGGAAATGAATATGTTCTGCTCACAGCACCAAACGGTGCCGAGGCAGTTCTCTACAGAGTAGATTCGAATGCTGTAATTAATGAGATGTTGAAATATTAGGATATTTAGCGTTTAGAATTTTCAGGCAGGTCATTCGAAGAAAAATCATGTGATTAATAAGGCCGTGCAGATCAATGCAAAGCGGCTGGAGCGATCAGGGAATTAAGCATAGGAAGCTGTTTTTCAAAGCTTACCCCGTACCAGCGTCTTTCGGGATCCTGCACGGTCGCTTCTATGCAAAGGGCTACGAATTCCACGGCATGCTCCATGGCTTTATCAGGTGTCTGGTCTCTTAGAAGACATCCGGTCACAACCGAGGCAAAAATATCGCCTGTTCCCAAATAGGTTCCGGGCTGCTTTTTCCTAAAAGCAAAGCTGTATCTCTCCGTATTCTTATCGTAGCAGGCAGCACCTATACTGTCGGGACCTGAGTGAACGCCTGTTATTATAACTTTTTCAGGGCCGAGATCAGAAAGAGAGAGTAGCATTTTTTTTATCTCATTTTCTTCAATGGTTTCCGGAGCTTTATATTCTTTGCCAAGCAGAAGGCAGGCTTCTGTGATGTTTGGAATGATAACATCAGCTTTTGAAATGAGGCGCGTAATATAAGCCGCAAAATCTTCCGGCAGACCTGAGTACATTACTCCGTCATCTGCCATCGCAGGATCAGCTATGAAGATCACGCCATCCCTGTGGAAACGGTCAACAAAAGACAGGATCTCGTCAACCTGGGCTTTGGTGCCCAGATATCCGGTATATATCGCATCGAAACTAATACTATTCCCAACGAGCCCGTCAGATAACGAGCGTATTTTATCGGAGAGGTCATAGGATACAAAGCTGTCAAAAGCTGTATGATTTGAGTACAGGGCTGTCGGTATCGCTACAGCTTCTATCCCCATGCTCGACAAAACCGGCAGCGCTACCGATAAAGAGCATTTCCCTGCACAAGAAAGATCCTGCAGTGTCGCAACACGTTTCATTGGATCGCATCAGTCCTTATTGTACATCAGTCGTGAACATAGACGACGGTGCCTACTGACACCATGTTATACAGTGCTTCAGCCATTGATTTAGGCATATTCACGCATCCGTGAGAGCCATTGGTCTTGTAGATCTCACCACCGAAGGAGCTGCGCCAGGTAGCATCATGCAGTCCGTAATTTCCCGTGAAGGGCATCCAGTAATTTACATATGCGCTGTAACCATCGCCTTTTAGAGTTCTTCCTCTTTGCTTATTATATATCTGGAAAATACCTCTGGGAGTATCGTGATGTCTTGAAGAATTTCCGGTCACAAGATCGGATACCAGCACCGGTACGCCGTTAACGAAGTAGATAAGCTTCTGCTGTGAGATATTTACATCCACATAGGTCTGGCCTTCAAACTGGGCTGCAGCAGTGACATCTATCACTGTATCACCGACAACAGAGTTCATCGCGGGCTTGTGTGATGCTTCCATAGCCCCGCTTTTTATAAGTGAAGTAAGATAATTTCTTTCTGCATCCTGATCCAGTGCAAGCTTGCCGGGAACATCATAGAGAAGAGCCAATGCGGAAACGAAATTATTCACAGCATTGCTGTCGGCATAGAAAAGACCTGATGAGTCTACAGCCAGTGTGCCGTCAGGGTTTTTCGCCAGAAGGTTTCCTATGACAGCCTGGTTGACATAATACTGAGCGCTCAATCCGTCTGCTATAGGATATGAACTGAAATCATATATCGTGGAAGCTATGTTCTGAGCCATCGCTTCCTCTGAAATGAGTAACGATGCTGCGAAAACAAGTACAACAGCAGATAAAGACAATAATAACCTTTTCATGATCCTCTCCCTCACAAACATGCAAAATAACTAATGGTTGTGATATTATACTTCTAATAAAGCACAGGTTCAAGATGAAATCTGATGTTTTTCAGAAATATAAAGATATCTTTACGCCCGTTTTGAAATACAGCATACAGGAATTCTATGAAGTTTTCATGGTTGATTGAAGAAAAAGTATTTGAAAGAAGTGAAACAATAAGATGGAGAGCGAGAATAAAACCCAGAATTCTGGATCTTCTGTCCGGTACAAAATGGTCTTTTAACGGGATAACTATTTCTTT
>CADCRB010000197.1 GCA_902803745.1 uncultured Lachnospiraceae bacterium | reverse complement strand
GATTATAAGTCACAGGATCCCGGACTTGATGGCGCAGGATGGACAGCGGCCCAGAAGATATGGAAAGCATCAAAGGACGGAGGAAGACCGATAATTGCTGTGTTTGTTTCCGATATTTCCGGATCAATGGATGGTCTGCCCATTAATTCACTTAAGGAATCTCTGACTGCATCCTCAAGGTACATAGGCAGTGACCATTATATTGGACTGGTATCCTACAACGATACGGTTTACATAAATCTCCCAATCGAACAGTTTGATGCTACTCAGAGAGCATATTTCTCCGGCGCGGTAAAGCAGCTTACAGCATCCGGTGGTACGGCTACATATGACGCGGTGCTTATCGGACTCAAGATGATCGAGGACAAGATGGAGGAAGTGCCGGATGCAAAGCCAATGCTTTTCGTGCTTTCAGACGGAGACGCAAACAGGGGAGTGAATCTTGGACGGACCACGAAAATAGTGGGAGGCCTTGAGGTTCCGGTTTATACGATCGGATACAATCTTCAGGGAGGCTCGGCCGAGGACCAGCTGAGGACGCTTTCTTCGGTCAATGAGGCGGCGCTGATCAATTCCGGATCCGATGACATCGTGAACCAGCTGCGCAACCTGTTTAATGTACAGTTATAGTGTAGTATGAAAGTGCGAAAGAGAAGAAAATATTAATCGACAGCAGGGAGTATTATTGAAAAGGCAGGAGAAAAAGAAGATTAAATGAGAAAGTGCGGAGTGCTTATGGCAGTGACTTCACTGCCGGGGAAATACGGAATTGGATGCTTTTCTAAAGAAGCCTATAAATTTGTGGACGATCTGAGCGAGGCTGGCCAGCGTCTTTGGCAGATATTGCCTCTCGGTCCCACGAGCTACGGAGATTCCCCTTACCAGTCCTTTTCAACTTTCGCCGGAAATCCGTATTTTATCGATCCTGAAACTCTGATAAAAAAGAAGTGGCTTACCGTGCGTGACTGTGAAGCTTATGACTGGGGCAGTGACGTTAATTCAGTGGACTATGAGAAGATATATAATTCAAGGTTCAGACTTCTGAGAAAAGCATACAGGAGATCCAAGATCGCATCGGACAGAGGCTTTCAGCGGTTTGTGAAGGCGAATGCCTTCTGGCTTCCCGATTATGCTCTTTTTATGGCGCTTAAGGATGCGCATGGCGGAAAGAGCTGGGAGGTCTGGGAGAGACCGTTAAGATTTCGCGAAAAGGATGCTCTTGAGGAAGCGAAGCAGAAGCATGCTGAAGACATAGAGTTTTATGAGTTCCTGCAGTATGAGTTCTTTACTGAATGGAAGGAGCTTAAGAAGTACGCAAATAAAAAAGGCATAGAGATAGTCGGCGATATACCGATATATGTGGCTTTTGATTCCTCGGATACATGGGCGAATCCTAAGCTTTTTGAGTTTGACGGGGAGCTGAAGCCTGTTGCGGTGGCCGGATGCCCTCCTGACTATTTCTCAGCTGACGGACAGCTCTGGGGTAATCCGCTCTATCGTTGGGACGTGCATAAGAAGAGCAGATATGCCTGGTGGATGAAGCGCCTTGAGAATTGCTTCCGACTCTATGATGTGGTGCGCATAGATCACTTCAGAGGATTTGATGAGTACTACCGCATACCCTGGCCTGCTGAGAATGCAAGGATAGGCAAATGGGTTAAGGGACCGGGCTATGATCTCTTCAAAACAATGAAGAAAAAGCTGGGAGAGAGACAGGTCATAGCGGAGGATCTGGGTCTGCTCACTCCATCGGTGCTCCGCCTCGTGGCCAGAACCGGCTATCCCGGAATGAAGGTACTGCAGTTCGCATTTAACCCAAAGGATGAGTCGGATTATCTTCCTCAAAATCATGTTAAAAATTCAGTGGTATATACCGGGACTCACGACAATGATACTACGCTCTCCTGGTATAAGGATCTGACTCCGCGGGAAAGAAAATTTGCGTCAGATTATATCAACATCCCGAAGAATGTGACGGAGCATGAGCTGCCCTGGTATTTCATCAGGAGTGCTTATGCATCGGTTGCTGATACCGTGATCATACCCATGCAGGATGTTCTCTCTCTGCCGCATAAGGCAAGAATGAATACCCCATCCACGATAGGGGGCAACTGGCAGTGGAGAATGAAGGAGGAAGCTTTTAATAATTCACTGAAGAAAAAGCTTAGGAAATTTGCAGTGCTTTATGGAAGAGCAGGAAAAATCAAGGACAGCGGGAGCCTAAAGTGATCTGAAGATCAGAAAATTACAGTGAAGGATATGCGGCCGTCGCGGAAGTCGGCCGCTATTTTACCGCCGAATTCCTCGACAAAGCCCTCGGCCATTGATAATCCGATACCATATCCTGAATCCTTGGCATCACCTGAATTATGGGAGGTATCGCCTCTGTAGAAGCGGTCAAAGAATTTTGTATAATCGATGTCTTTTCCCTTTGCGTAATCATTGGAAACTATCAGCTTTGCCCCGCTGTTTTTGCGGGTATGAGTCAGCTCAACGGCTATCATACCCTTTTCATCACAGTATTTCTGTGCATTGTCCAGAAGAATATTAACAATCTCCGTCAGGCCGTCCCTTATACCTTTTACTTTTACATTATCGGTGATTTCTGTCTTAAGGGTCTTGCCCTGATTTGATATCACGACTCTGTAATTATCTGATGACTCTTTGACGCATTCCGAGAAGTTTACCTCAGAAAGATCTTCTTTATCCAGCTCACCCATCTTGGCGAGGGTTATCAGGTTGCCAACGAGCACTGTCAGTCTGTCCACCTGATTACTTATGCTCCTTGTCCACTCGTTGGCGCCCGAGGACATTTCAAGTACTTCCGTATCTGCTTTGATCACGGCAAGGGGAGTTTTAAGCTCATGACCGGCATTTGTTATGAAGGCCTTCTGGTTTTCCATGTTGCGCATCACCGGGGCGATAGCTTTTCTTGACAGAAATACGATGATGATGGCAAAAATGACCAGACACATTACTCCCAGCAGGAAAGAGCGCCTTATTATCGAAGTGGCATCAGCCACGTCTCTTGTTGAATCCATTACAACCACGATCCTGCCTTTATCAGGAGTTCGTCTGTTTATGAAGGTATAGACATGGGTGCCATCCGAGAAATGTCCATGATGGATGGTACGGG
>CADCRB010000196.1 GCA_902803745.1 uncultured Lachnospiraceae bacterium | reverse complement strand
CGGATTTAAGTTTCCGCTCTTTTCTTCGGTCTTTGTTTCTTCCTTTATCTGTCTGCTCTTTTGCGTATGCTTATCCGCTCTCCCATCAGCGGACGCATCATAATCATTGCTCGCAAGCTCCACATCCACACCCAGAGCCACAAGTCTCCTGAAGAAATTCCTCATAACATCATGGGTAGTATAAGGGGAAACCTCTCCAAAAACCATCCTGTCACCAAAAGAGCTGATACATACCTGCTGGGACGGGGCAGCCATAAAAGCAGAAAATCTGTCAATATAAGGAGAAATATTCTCCGGCATATCTATACGGCCAAGGTTTGAAAGGGTCGTCGTTATTCCTCTCTTCGACCTTCTGTTGAAAAAACTTATCACTATGTCCTTGATCCAGATAGGCACCATCTTGATAGCTATGTGACGCTCAAAGGACGCATATGTATTCATGATCCTCTCGACACTCTCCGGACGAAGCTGCTCCTCATACTGGGACTTTACGCTTTCTATCACATCAGCTATTTTTCCTTTATACTCCTCCGCCCTGTATACTATGGTTATCACACCGAAGAAATTTCTCGTCGTATCCGAATCAAAGAACTGTCTCAGGTTAACCGGAACAGATATCACTATCGGTCTTCTCTTTTCCATCAGGCTCATGGAATCAATGACTGCCTGAATATAAAGCGAAGTAGTATATACTCCAACAGTTGTATTGTTCTCTTTGGCAAGAGCTACGATCTTTTTTGCGGAAACTGCTCCCTCCACAAGATGCGGCAGCAGGTTGGGATCAATATCCCCCTTTATCTGATGCGCACGCCCCACGGAGATCTTTCCGAGCTGTTTCAGCTGCTTTGTAAGCTTTTGCTTCATATAATATTGATCAAAGGCATCATCACCCTTCTCGGAAACGGATGAGGTCTCTCCCTCGTACTTCCCTCCCTGGATATCATGCGCGATCTCCAGATATCTGGCCACGAGCCTCTTCAGGAAAATAAAACCTCCGGTGCCGTCCGCCAGGACATGAAACATCTCAAGGTTGATCCTTCTCTTATAATATGTAAGACGATACAGCAGATTGACCCTTCCCGGGTAATATATGGGAGCACAGGCAGGAATATGATCCTCAGTTACCTTAAAGCTGATATCTCCTTCTTCGAGATAATACCAGAAAAAGCCTTTTTTTAATACGCACCGGAAGATCGGAAAATCATCGGATATCTCATCATGCGCCTGCTGCAGGATATCAGGGTCTACATCCTCCTTAAGCTCACAGCATATCCTGAATACTCTTGTATCGGCCCCCTTTGCGGAAGAAGGTATTATCTTCGCCGCATTATCAAGCTTATACCATTTTTTGCTTTCTCTTTCCTGCTTCATATCCCGTAATACCTGTCAAAAATAAATTTTGCGGCCGGAACCGCGTTCTCCGATCCGGAACCACCGTTTTCCATGATCACAGTCACAACTATATCAGGGTCATCAGGGTTTGAAAAGCCCGTAAACCATGAATGGCTCTGTCCTTTTATTTTTCCAAACTCTGCGGATCCGGTTTTTCCGGCCACGCTGTAGGGAAGATTTGCCAGTTTTTTTCCGGTACCGGTAGTACAAACCTTCTTCATATATTCGGTCAATTCCCGGGCTTCCCCCTCTGTCATGATCTTTTTGTATTCTTCGGGTTTATACTCTTTGATGAGCATCCCCTGATAGTTCCTCTTTTTAACCACTTCCTGGGCACGCATCATAGTACCGCCGTTTGCGATCGCCTGGGTTACAAGGGCAATATGCATAGGTGTGACAAGGGTTCCTCCCTGACCTATGGATGTCTGCATGATCGTCTTGGTATCCGAGACCGAGCTTACAGAAAGCTTTGATCTGCTGTATGAAAGGTCGGTAGGAAGTACCCTGTTAAACAGCATCCTGTCTGCCGTATCCGAAAGCTTCGGTTTATCAAGCATAAGTCCTATATTCGTAAATGAAGTATTGCAGCTGTCTGCAAATGAATCCAGAAGATCCTCATGTCCATGCACGCTTTCGTGATAGCATTCTATAGTGGAATCATCCACTGTGATCCTGCCGGTACAGTCATAGGTATAGGCTTCATAATCCGAGGGATGCTCACGCATATATTCATGCAGCGTTACTATCTTAAAGATACTTCCCGGCGGATAAAGACCCTGCGTGGCACGGTTTACAAGCGGTGAATTGTCTTTATCCGATGATACTGCCGCCCAGTTTTCGGAAACCGTGTTAGGGTCGAAATCAGGCTTGCTCACCATGGCAAGTATCCGTCCGGTCTTTGCTTCCATTACTACGGCCGCACCCTTATAATTTCCCAATGCGCTGTAGCATGCCTCCTGCAGATCAGGCCTTAGCGATGTATATATATCATCTCCGGTATTCCTGATACCGGCCATCTCCTTCTGAAGCTTTTCGGAAACCGGCGCATTCGAGGTAAGGAGATCCACATCAAAGGCCGCTTCTGTTCCGGATGACCCCATGGTGGAAAATCCTACGATATGGGCAAACAGCGGACCGTAGGGATAATTTCTGACTTCATTTCCCTCCTGATCCAAAGCCTCCTGCGCCAGCACAGTGCCGTCTGATGCAAATATCTTTCCCCTTATCACCTGTTTTTCCAGATCCTTTTTCCGCGAATTGTGGCTGTCGTTTATCACCGTCTTTGCTGAGAACTGTACGGTGTACACAAAATAGCCTGCCATCGACAGAAATATCGCGAGGAATATATATACTATTGTCCAGAGTTCTTTCTTCCGCATATCTGTCTTATCTGCCTGACTGCATCAATCATATTCATCATACATCTTAAGGTTGTGCTCCAGCACATAAAGTCCCTGTATTATGGAAAAATAAATAAAGGTAACTATAACGCTGGATCCTCCGTAGCTGACCAAAGGCAGGGTGATACCTGTGAGTGGTATGAATTTAGTGACTCCACCTATTGTCAGTATCACCTGAAAGCCATAGTTCACAGCAAGTCCTACCGCCATAAGCCTCAGATAAATATCGGTTATGGACATGGATATATTCATAAACATAAGAAAATTGGAAAGGCTGATCAGTATGATGCATAATGCCGTAAGCGCACCCATTTCCTCGGATATGGCCGCAAAGATAAAATCCTTTGCGACCTCTGGTATCGCTTTGGGTGAGCCTCCCATAAGCCCAAGACCGAACCACGATCCCGTCCCTATTGCAAATAGAGACTGGGCTACCTGATAACCGGATCCTTCTATGTCTGCAAAAGGATCACGCCATGCCCTTACACGATTCCTTACATGCGCAAAAAGCCTGTAACCGGCCATTGATGCTGCAGCCATACCGCCGAAGCCCGCGATCAAAACGACAGGCGCTCTGGTAGCCATATAAACCATGAATACGAGTATCACACAAAACATAAGCGCACTCCCAAGATCCTTGCAAAGCGCAAGTATTCCTATATGAGCTGCAGCTATGATAAAACAGGCTGCAAGCTGTGGCAGCTCTATCCTTCCTGTGTCTTTATTTCTGTGATCCGGATCCGTAAGCATTCCGGCTATAAAGAAAATATAGAGCAGCCTTACAAATTCTGAAGGAAGGAAGGTAACTCCGAATATCGTAAGGGAGATTTTAGAACCGTTGGTGACAGTCCCTACGGTCATCATAATAAGAAGTACGGCAAGACCTGCTATACCCGCAGCCCAGTAATAATACCTTATCAGATAGATCCTCTGTATGAAATACGGAATAGCAAGAGCAACGGCTGCTCCCACTGTCGCTATGGCAAACTGTTTCCAGGCTCTTGTATAGGAAAGTCTTGCCAGCATCACAAAGCTGATGGCAAGCAGCATGCATATATTATTCGTGATAAGCCTGGAAGCAAGCGGATAGATGAACCTGAAGAGAATGATCATCGCAAAAAGGAGCAGCTCCTCCAGTACGCATAGCAGCATCAAAGTCGGATCCTCTGTTTTTACATACAGCACATAGAATCCTATCAGATGAGTCATTGCCATCAGAACATTCTGAAACACATAAAACAGACTTCTGTCTTCTTCTCTTTTATAAGAAAAGACGGCGAAGCAGTGAAAGGTATAAAATATAACAAATATGGCTATAAAATATTTGGATAGTCCAGCCAATTCTCCCTGTCCTCAATAACAACAATATCCGAATTTTACTTCTTTTACGCTAAACAGGCAAATTCTTTACTCAACCCCCTTGATGAAATGACCTTTTGTGAATGAATCATAAGGCGGTCCGGAGCGGTCTGTTTTACCTGACAGAAGATTAATAAAATATCCGGTGATATCATTTACTTCGGACGGGGTTTCCGTAGTGAAATACAGCCTTACGGAAGCAGGGTGAAGGCTGAGCACTTTATCCATATGTCCGTGAAGAGAAAGCGGGACAGAATTCAAAATAATATTATAACAATATCTGCAAACGCATAATACAGGGAAATCAGTATTCATCCTGTCGGTCAGAACCAGCTCCTGTCCCCTCTCCATCTCCCTTCGACATCTGTCATCATGGGTATTCCTGTATATGCAGCCGGCGCTTATCATCATGGGAACTCTTCCATAGATCATAAGCTCCGAATCCTCTGCCCCTCTTTTCATAAGCTCCCTGAAGCTAAGCTCCAGGGGTGCAGTATCCCTTGATATTCCCAGATCTCTCAGGAACTTGCGTGAAACTGGATTATATGTATAAAGCGAATGATCTGCATAAACCTCACCTTTATATCCTCTGTCCCTCAGAAATCCTATCCCGTCAAGGTTCCTTGCGAGCAGAAACGGCTCCTCAAGAAAAGCTTCACAGCTTTCCGCATCCTTATTCCTGAATACATAAGGAAGTGTATTACCGGGATGAAAGATCTGTTTTATTCCTTCAAGTCCCGCAAGAGTCTCTGCCTGATCCTTCTTTTCACAGACTGCGTTTATATCCATAAGTGATCTTTTCCTTCATAGCCTGCAAAGCCCTGCGTCTCAGATCGTTAAGCACAGACAATCTCACAAAGCTCTCTCCGTCAGTTTTTATATCTGTCCTGTCGATCATAAAATCAGAATCACCGGTCTTCTTTATCTGCTTTTCAAGCTCAGCTTTTGAAACAGCTCTTTTTTCGGCCTTTTGTGCTTCTTCCCCCGTAACCGTCACATTGATCCCGCCGTCACAGGCTGATTCAAGACTAAGACTTATTTCCTCGCCCGCGCAAACATAAAGAGCCGCATTCAGGGGATATTTTCTTTTATTTATCTCCTCCCCCTCCTTATCTTCTCTTTTGTATGCTCCTTTTTCCAGGGTTATGAGAGACATACTGTTATGCAGATGATAATATCCCTCCGATATCCCTCCTCTAGAATACAGGCTTACCAGCTTTTCCCTGTCTTCTGCCGAAGGAGCATAATCTATGGACGGATCATCCATTATCCTGTCGATATTATCCCTGTAGATCTTTGTTACGCCGTAAACATATGCAGGACTTTTCATCCTGCCTTCTATCTTGAATGAATCGATGCCTGAAGATATGAGCTCATCCAGTATGTCTATGACACACATATCCTTCATCGAAAGCAGATATCTGTCCTTTATCTTCCCGGAAGAATAAGGCTGTCTGCAGGGTCCCGCGCATCTTCCCCTGTTGCCAGAGCGTCCGCCCAAAAAGCCTGACATCAGGCACAGACCCGAATAACTGTAGCACATCGCTCCATGAATAAAACACTCGAGCTCCACCCCGGTCTTACTGCCTATATCCTGTATTTCTTTCAAAGATAACTCGCGTGATGTTACAACTCTTGAGATACCGGCTTCCTTCAATACTTCAGCTCCAAAAAGGGAAGATATGCTCATCTGCGTTGATGCATGGATCTCCATTCCCTTGAATTCTTCTAAAAGGAGCGATACCACGCCCAGATCCTGCACTATTACCCCATCAAGACCTGCTTCATAAAAGGGCTTTACGAAATCATATATCTCCTCAAATTCCCGGGGCTTTATCAGAGTATTGAGAGTAAGATAGAGCTTCCTTCCGAATATGTGCATCTTTTCAATGGCTTTCAGAAATTCCTCAGGGGTAAAATTTCCGGCATATGCTCTCGCACCGAATCTGTCACAGCCTGCATATACCGCATCACAGCCTGCAGCAAGCGCAGCTTCAAGGCAGTCCATATTTCCCGCAGGAGAAAGAAGCTCCGGTATTTTGTTTTTCTTCAACTTATTTTTCATTTCTTTGACGCTGCTATTTCCCTTGAGCGACGTCCTCTGCTTATAAAATGAAAATACATCTTCATACGGATCATCCCTGTTTCTATGCAGGGATGATAGCATAATTAAGGTTGTTTTTCCATGATGAATTCATGAAACCTCCCTCTCCCGGCGCTTAATAAATACGCGCGCTATTATAGTGCTTTATTCAATGAATATTTCATACTGAGCAACATATTCATTATTAAAACATATCATGTCAACATATTTAGATTATAAGACAGAAAATCGATCTATATAAAAGCGCGCGTCATAAAACCTGCTATTGCCCTTTTTCTTTATTATTGCACTTAAGTGTACTACCATTTTCTTACAGTAAAAGTTAGAATCATTTTCGATATTTTGTTGGTTTGCAGAAAGAAGGAGGACAGACGGAATGAGAAGAAAAACCAAGACAATAATTGCAATAACTCTCGCCGCGTGTATGACATTATCCAGCACGGTATTAGCATTTGCGGAAGGGGGG
>CADCRB010000195.1 GCA_902803745.1 uncultured Lachnospiraceae bacterium | reverse complement strand
TCATAGAGGAACTCAAATGAAGGATTGTGGATGATCTCGGTGGCACCTGTGATGCCATACTGTGTTAAATCTACGTTTGCCATTCTATAAACCTCTTTTCTTATAAAAATATTATTATTAACAATGCAACTATATATTTTACCCGATATTAGCATTATAAACAAGAAAAAATAATCGGACAGTTTTCACTGTCCGATCTGAATTATATGTAAAAGACCCTTGTTAAGTCCCTGGTCATTCTCCCATAAAACCAAAATTATTTTTGAGCATATTCTTATTCTTGTCATATAGCTGTCCGCAGGACGTGCATATATAGCCATCAGATGTCTTGCGCAGGTATCCCTGGCAGCCCGGTCTTTTGCATCTTCCAAACTGCTGCGGGTCATCTTCCACCGAATTGTCGATCTGGCCCATTCCTGCCGCTGCATACTCCAGCTCGTCATCAGTCAGTCTGCGGATTCCGGAATTTCCTTTTACTCCCTTAATGACTTTGTCCAGCCCAGGCTCCTTTTCAAACTTCTGAAAATCAAATATCTTTCTAAGCTTTGATTCTATATTACCCATTTCCTCTCTCCTCTGAAAATTCTATCTTATCAAGTCCATTCAAATGAACTCTCTGCGCCCCTTTTCGTGTTTCTATATCTTTATACGAATCAACAGTCTGTGGTGGCAGTCTGTCAGAACTTTTTTTCTACCTTTTGTTCCGGAAGAAGCCTGATCAGCATATTCTCAAGATCCTTTGCAACAACAGGCTTTGAAAGATACCCCGCAAATCCTTCCTTCCTGTATTCCTCTTCTGCACCGTGAAGTGCATTGGCCGTAAGCATTACCACGGGTGTATTCATATTTAATCCGGCATTTCTTATATCCCGGAAAGTTTCTATTCCATCTTTCTTTGGCATTCTGTGATCCAGCAATATTACATCATACTTCGTTTTATTGCACATTTCCACTGCCATTTCTCCTCCGGAAGCTCCGTCGATCTGGACAAGAGTCTCCTTAAGGAGTGCGGATACAACCTTAAGATTGACCGGTACATCATCCACTACAAGGATAAGGGCATTCGGGGCCCTGAATCTCTCCCTGTAAACTTCCTCATCCTTCTCCCGTCTGAGCCTGAGCGGACCGGAGTGCGTCTGATCGACAACATCCTGCGGAAACGTCACCTTAAACGAACTGCCCTTTCCGGGAGTACTGTCAACCTTTATCTCGCCCTCCATCATGTCGACCAGCTCTTTCGTAATGGCAAGTCCAAGTCCCGTCCCCTGAATAGTTGCGTTTTCTTTCTCGTTTATCCTCTTAAAGGCTTCAAACAATACCGCAATATCCTTTCTCTCGATGCCGATACCCGTATCGGATACATCGATCATCAGATCTATATGATCACGCCCGGTTATCCTGTAAGAAAGGCTTATAGTAACACCACCGTCCAGGGTATACTTCACTGCGTTTGAGATGATATTCGTCAGCACCTGCTTGATATGAAGCATATCTCCCGAAAGCCGCCTCGGTATTTTTTCATCATATTCCACCTTTAGATACAATCCCTTAGCCACGGCAGTCTGCTCAAAGAAATAATAGCAATCCCTGACAAGCTTTTGAGGGTCATATTCGGCGTGGATGATATCCATCCTTCCCGCTTCTATCTTTGAGAAATCAAGAATATCATTGATAAGACTTAAGAGAGTATCCCCCGATGACCTTACATTTTCCGCATATTCCCTGATCTGAGGATCATCAGTGGTACGCAGTATCATTTCATTCATTCCAAGGACGGAATTAAGAGGTGTCCTTATCTCATGTGACATATTGGCAAGGAAGGTGCTCTTGGCCCGATTGGCATTGTCAGCATTTATTCTGGCCTCCTCGATCTCATGGAGATAGAATACCTCCTCCGTGGTATCCTGTATCAGAAAATATGAGCCTATCGGCCTCACCTTCTTGTCGGTAAGACTGGTATATCTTATCTTGTAATGCTTCGTGCCGGACATTGTATTTTTTACATAGGTTGTCTCCCCGAAACTTTTGCCCTCCTCTTTCAGGCCGGAGATCACAGACGCAACCGGCTCACAGTCAATATCATAATCCGCCGGATCTATATCAAAATGATTGCGGGAAAACGTGTTGGCATAGATCAGATGATGCCCGATATCAAAAAGGATGAGTCCCTCGCTCATATCATCCACGGCTCTTGCCACTGCAGACCTCATCAATCCCCTTGGAACAAAAACCTCCGTACAGAAATATATGAGAAATCCTGCCACAGCATAGAATATCACGGATATATCAAGCACAAGTGACATCGCCATGTAAACAAGATTAAGTACGATCACGAGAAGCAGCACAGAAAGTATAATGACGTATTTTGTACGGTAAAGACCGTAGCTTTTGATTATCCGGTAAACTATGAAAAACAATGCCAGAAGGACAAGGCTGTAGTCTAAGGCGAGATGAACATAATAAGATGGCTGGAAAGCAGTCTGATAAAAGACTGTACCGTGGATCGCCTTTTCATAGATATTAAAATGATGCCGGAAGATAAGATTGGCAAAGAGTGAGACCGAATCTGCCGCCATAATAAATGCACAGGGAATAAAAAGCTTTCCCCAGGCCTTATCATGCTCAGTATACAGCAGGCAGAAACCTGCAATAAAATACAGTATCCAGTCTATAGATGCAAAATAAAGACAATAGGAAAACTCAGCGCTGGCCGAGCTTACGGAAAAAGCCACCAGCATATTGGCAAAAATGGCAACAACCGCAGCTATCAGAGAGTGCGAAAGCCATTTACCGTATTCAAACTTAATACGGTTACAGGCACGGATAGTGAGAATGATCCCGATTATTGCTGCTATATCGATTATTTCATATATGGTCTTTGTAATCATATATGGAAATTATTCCCCGGGAACATTTATCCGGAAATTGATTTCAGCCAATTATCATAGCCGGCCGGTACAGCCGTATATTGAAGCAGATACCCATTATCCTTCTCTTCCAAAACCTTGCAGTAGAGGTCTCCGCCAGCTTCCATCTCAATATTATCCAGCACTCCCAGCTTTGTAGCTGTCTCCAGTATCGCCCTGTCATGCGCGACTGCGGTTATTCCGCCGTAATTGGTCCCCTCAAGCTTGTGCTTCCCATCAAGCTTGAAGAAGCATACCGGAGCAGGTTTTTTAAGAAGCTGCGGTTTCTCGCTTTCCTGTTCGACATAAATATTATAAGGCCCCCCTATTCCGACGACCTGTGATAATAAAAGCTCGCCCTTTGCGCCCTTGGGATATACGACCATCTCCTTCACTATCTCGAGCTCTTCTCCCACAGCGTCCCTGGTGGAAGGAGGTATCAGTATCTGGCCTCCGACAGTGTAGCTTTCTATACGTCCGCAGAGATTGACTTCCTTGCCGACCACTCCGTATTTTGTCCTCTTTTCGGAGCCGATATTACCGACTATTACTTCTCCGGTATTGATGCCTATTCCCATTTCAAGAAATGGATAACCATGCTCATCATTCCACTTATTGATATTCTTCATCTTCTCCTGCATAGTGAGTGCTGCCACCACTGCCTTGGTAGCATTATCCTCAAAGTAATCAGGAGCTCCGAAGATCGCGAGTATTCCATCTCCAATGAACTCTATTATGGTTCCGCCGTTACTCTGTATGGCATCAGTCATCTCCATGAGGTAGTGATTGAGCAGCGTGATAAGATCGCCGGGATCCATGCGTTCACTAAGCGCCGTAAATCCCCTCAGATCACTCATCATGATAGTCAGTGTGCGGCTCTCACCGCCAAGCTTCAGTCCATCAGGATTATCCAGAAGGTTTTTCACTATCTCATCTGACAGAAACCTTCCGAAGGTCTCATTAAGCAGTTTATTTCTGAGCTCAAGCTGGCTGTTAAGACTCTGGATCCTGTGCATTGATTTAACTGCATCCCTAAGCTCCTCCAGCTCACTGATGTCCGAAAAAACAGCTATGACACCGGTACGCTGATTACCATCGGTATAAAAGGATGTGATCATTCTCAGAGTGCTGACCTTCCCCCCAACCGTATATTTTACGATAGAATCCTTTGTGCTCTTATCATATACACACTCAAGCACTGCCTGAGTAAACTCATCATTCTCCGGATCATCAAAGAAAACCGCGGCGAATTTTTTCCCGATGAGATCTTCCGCAGATAATCCGAGGATCCCCATCGCCCTGGGGTTGGCGTACATAACTTTACCATTAAATCCAATAAGTATTATGCCTTCTGAAACATTCTCTATTATCCTGCTGTGTATAATCGATGTCGGGTCATTCACGGTTTTTCTCCTCCACATCCAAAATAATCATTATTCCTCAGAAACCTAACTGCGTATCCCGCAGTAACCATGCTGCTCACTTCTATCGTCAATACAGTATCCCTGTCCAGCCCCCTCCAGAGGCGGTCAGCTTCTTCCCAGTCTATGGTCCCATCCCCCAGTGGCAGATGGTCATCATACTTACCCATATTGTCAGAAAGATGAAGGTAGCCTATCCATTCTCCCAGCTCTTCAAACCACTGGCTTACCGGGATGTTTGAATAGTGGGCATGACCGATATCAAGGCACACACCGATCCTCTTATCATCTATCCGCTTCATAAGGGTTTTTATCGGTCCTGCATCAATATCCGGACTGTTCTCAATGTATATATTAATATCAAATTCCTCTGTAAGTCCCTGGTAGAACTCGGCACAACGCGCCGCCCAGGCATCAAGATAAATACCCCTTAAAAACGGAAAACAGCTTGAATGAAAGACGACATTTTTCGCACCGCATGCTACCGCCGTCTCACAACTTTTCCGGCATCTGCTGCGGGACAGATCCCTGATGCCGGGATCACTGCAGGCAGGATTCACATCCATGAAAAAGCCGTGAAGGGAGAAGGTACGTCCACAGGACGAGTACCAATCTAAATACTCTTCAAATAACCCGCTCTCAATGAGAGCGGGTGGCATTGAAAAGTCAAGAGCTTCGTATCTCAAATCCTCAGCTTCCGCCAGTATTTCCCATTCCTCACGAAAAAGAAACTTCGGCTGAACCTGAATGATGGATCCTTTATCAGTCATACAAGCTTTCCTTATAGCCCTTTATCTCTTCCTTTAATCTGTCATCAGTACCTTTTCCGCTTGCTTCAGCCTCAGAAACCTTGTAAAGGATACCGCAGGCTTTCAAATATTCTTTCGTCAGCCTCCTGAGTCTGTATGAAATATGCGCAAGTATCATATCAACCTTGACCGGATTCTGATTGAAGAGCTCCTTAAGGTCATCAGGATATATGATCTCGAGAGTGGTATCATTCTCCATTGCAACTGCTGTACCGCTTCTTCTGTCATCCTCCAGCATACCGAGCTCACCAAAGAACTGATCTGACATCAGAGTCGTAAGAAGCTTTTCATCCGGAGTACCGTAAGCCTTGTAAATACCTATGGAGCCTCCATGAATATCATACAGACAGTCTCCCTTTTCGCCCTCCTTAAAGATAACCGTATTCTTGGAGAAGCCCTCCACTTTGGTCGTATAACCATCGGCGTGTCCGGACTGCTCAAGTCTGCGGATCGACTCTGCGCTGAGCTTATCAGCGTTTTTATTCTTCCTGTATACATCGGCAAATTTCTTTATGCGCGCTGCCAGGTTTTCGCTCTTTTTATTATCCTGATTAAGGCGAAGCTCCTCTATGGCGCTGCTTACCTCACCGTAATCATCTGTAAGCTCTTTAAGACGTCCGCCAAGGCACTTCATTATTTCCAGTATCTTATCCGGGTCAGTCTTGAAATATCCGTTAACCTCACCAGACTCTATCTCGACAGCGGTCACATTTTCAAGTGCAACTGCTGTAGCACTACGGGGATAAGCCTCTATAACAGCCATCTCACCGAAGAACTTACCTGCGGAAAGCTCCGTCAGAAGCTGCTGATCAGCCTCTCCATAAGCTGAATAGATGCCAACGACACCCTCTTTGATCTGATAAAGGCACTCACCTGAATCTCCTTCTTTGAAAATAATGTCACCTTTATTAAACTGCCTGTCTGTCATGAAAATACCCTCCTATAACATGTTACTATTTTTTAAACTGTATTATACCCGCTTTAGAAATCAGCTGACAACTATAATTTCCCGCCGCGGTATGAACAGTTACTTAAACACCATTCTATACTTTATCACATAAAATCACGTATTTCAATAAAATCAGATCGTACGGTCCCGCAAAACATAACGTTCGGTTCATTTATCCTGTCTTAAGATGCGGAAGGCTATATTTCTCAGCATGTGATATGTAAGCCCGTAGTCCTTTACAAGCGACTGCGGAAGCGAAGGAATGCGGTCGTAAATGATCTGAAGATAGTCTTCATTATCTTCCAGAGGATTGATAAGCTCCAGACTGTAGACACTCTTACCTCCGGAGCGTGAAGATTTCCTTCCTGTCACAACACAGCGTCTGCACACATCCATATCATCTTTTTGTATGTACACATCCACGTTCTCACCTATCCTTAGGCCGCTGTCTTCATCAAAAAAGACCTTCATGCTGTGCTCGGTAAGATAAGTCGTGATCCCCTCCAGCACTGCTCCGTCCTCTGAGTCTATCCTTTTCACCTCGATAAGCTCGGCATCTATCACCTCTGCCTCATCATTGTCGGAATCCCGGCCATCGACAAGGAAAAGGGACATGATCAGAAAATACATATTTCTGAAAAGCCAGAACAAAAGGACGAACACACCCATAGCCCTGATCCTGCTCAACAGATAAAACGATCTGATGATACCTGCAACACATAATGCAACGAGTACGATAAACGGGATCATAGAACGAATATCAGTCTTTCTTGCAGTCTTCCTTTTCGCTTTATCCGTAACCTCAAACTTGGTGGCCTTGATACCAAATGTTTCCTTAATAACAGGGATCAGGAGATGAGGCATTACGCTTGTCTCATAGATACCGCTCCATTTCAGCGAGACAGCATTTCCACTGAATACCCTGAGGCAGACGTCCTGCATTATAAACATCGGAAGCCAGTAGATCATCAGATCCAGCCAGCCACACTTGAATACAGGAATGGCAAAGACCGCAAACATAAGCGGAGAAATAATATAAATAAGACTCTTTATTGGCGAATACCAGTATACCATTGAACTTATATAGCTCAGTTTCTGCATGAAATAGAGGCCACGGCGTCTCAATATATGAAGCTGCTTTGCCGTGCTGATGACTCCTCTTCCCCAGCGTTTTCTCTGCTGTATATGCTCCTTATAGGTATGCGGTGTCATACCGCTGGCAAGAGGTTCCGGCAGAGCCAGACTCACATACCCCTTTGACTCTATCAGCATTCCTGTAGCGAAATCCTCTGTGATCGTCTCAGTGAAAAAGCCTCCTATTGAATCAAGCGCCTCTCTCGCGAGGATCGTATTCGAGCCTCCGTAAATAACGGAATTCGTGGAGGTCCTGGCGACTTCAATAGTGCGGTAAAAGAAATCCTGTTCATTCGGAGCAGACTTCTCAGCATAAAGAGCATGCTGGAATACGTCAGGCGTATAGAAACACTGCGGAGTCTGCAAAAGTCCCAGGCGTATCTTCTTATCCTCGGGGAGATCCTCTGAACGTTTTTTTGCATCTATGAAATACGGAATAGTGTTCAACAGAAAATTACTGCGAGGTATCATATCCGCATCCAGAGTGACAACATACGGTGCATTTGTAAGTCCCAGAGCATGATTTAAGTTTCCTGCCTTGGCTCCCTTATTATCGGGACGGTCAAAATATCCTATATGCATATCCTCCGCAAGCTTTCTCATCTCCGGTCTCCTGTTGTCATCACACAGCCAGATATGAAC
>CADCRB010000194.1 GCA_902803745.1 uncultured Lachnospiraceae bacterium | reverse complement strand
GCGGTGGATCTTTACATCGACCGTTTTCCCGTTATGAATGCATACGGCCCCACGGAGTTTTCGTATCTGCCATTCTTCTTTGATCTGGACCGGGCATACAAAAACACTCCGATCGGAACACCGGATGAATATACAAAGCTTGTGCTCGTGGATGAAAACGGTGAAATAAATCCCAAGGAGGGAGCGCTCTGTATGAAGCTTCCGTATTTCCGGGGATATCTTCACGATGAGGACAGATCGGACTTTATTGATATAGACGGTGAAACGTACTTTAAGAACGGTGATTATCTTAGTGTGGATGAGAACGGCGTTTATTCACTCCTGGGGCGGATTGACGATATGGTCAATATTAACGGCAACAGGATCGAGCCGGCAGAGGTGGAATACGCTGTAAGAAAAGTACTGGATACGGACTTCGCGGCAGTGAGGGTCTGGGAGAGAGGAGGAAGCAGATATCTGTGCGCCTATCATACGACAGGATTAAGTCTGGATGCAGCAGATATGGCTGCGAAGCTTAAGGATATGCTGCCCGTATATATGATCCCCGCCTGCTATGTCCCTATAGACAGGATACCTCTGAATGAAAACGGCAAGGTAAATAAGAGGGCACTTCCGGAGCCGGATGAAAGCCTTCTCTTTTCTCCGTACGAAAAGCCACAGGGCGACCGGCAGAGGAGACTCTGTGAGCTGTTTGCCAAGATACTGAACATAACGGATCATGCGATAGGCACAGACGATGATTTCTTCCTGCTGGGCGGGGATTCCCTTGCGGCGATACGCCTTGTAGCGGCTGCGGGAATAGAAGAGCTTTCGGTAAAGATGATATACAGGGAGCGTACCGTGAGGAATATAGACAGGGCGCTTTCCGAGGCACAGGCTGCGGTTGAGGATGAAGGGTATGACACGGTCTTTCCCCTTAAGGATGAGCAGTTTTATTTCCTGGATCAGGAGCTTAAGATGCCGGGGAAGATCATCTACAACCTCCCCGTCATGCTCAGCTTCCGTCCGGATACTGATGAGAAGCGTCTGGAGCAGGCGGTAAAGGATAGCATCAGCGCGCATCCGGCGCTCCGTACCGTCATAGAGGAGACAAAGGAAGGCTGGAGGCAGAGATATGTTCCGGAGAACAACGCGGCGATCCCGCATGAAACAGCTTCCGAAGAGGATCTGCAAAAGCTTGCCGGGGATTTTGTAAAACCGTTTTCCGAGGCCGGAGGCAGTATAGACGGCAAGCCTCTGTTCAGAACGAAGATCATAAGTACACCTGAACGGGTCGCACTTTTACTTGATGTACACCATATCATATGCGACGGGGAATCAATGAAGATCGTTGTGGAGGATATCCTCTCTGCATTAAATGGAGAGACGATACCGGAGGATCACTATTTTGCATTGCTTAAGGAACAGACTTTCTTATGCGATGAGAAGACGAAAAATAAAGACATTGAATATTTCCGCAACGTATATAAGGGAGACTATGACAGACTTCCAAAACCTGATCTTGAGGGGGAAGTGAATAAGGCGGGCTTTTTCGAGCGTAAAGCGGCATTTGAGGCAGGGGATGTCCGCAGGGCGGCAAAGCGGCTTCATCTTTCCGTGAATGCATTTTATCTGCTTGCTTCCGGGCTGGCCCTTGCTTCCTATAATGATACCGACAGGGTACTGCTTTCCTGGAATTACAACGGACGATCTGACATTAGGGCTCTTCGCTCTGCAGGTCTGCTCATAAGGGATTATCCCGCAGCGTTTATCATAAAGGAAGATGATAACGTACGCTCTTTAGCTGCATCTCTTGGCCGGCAGCTTCGTGAGGCATTGATGCACGGTAGCGTATCGCCTTTTATGAAAAGAAGTGAAAAGGAGCTTCTCTGCTTCCTTTATCAGGGAGACCTGCTTGATATGCCTGAGAGCGAATATCTTATGGATGTGGATTATCCTGAGCCTGCAGACAATGCAGCGATCGAGCCCTTAGAGCTCAAGGTCTATGAGGATAAAGAGGGTACTCAGATAGAGCTCAACTATGACGCGGGGATATATCTTGAGGAGAGCATGGAGCGCTTTGAAAGGATATATGAGGCTGTCTGCAGACTTCTCATCAGTGAAGGAAGCGGCAGCATGAGTGCATACGATATCGTTCGCAAGACCGCGGATGGGCCCGGTAAATGAAACGCCGGGAAGGGAAAAAACGCTTTCCGGTCAGCGCGGGAGGGTTACTGGTACTGGCAGGTTTTGGCACGCTTATGTACCTTAAGAACCGCATGATCCCGAAATACGCGGACGATTATGCTTTTTCTTTCGTATGGGACGGTAAGCATCATGGAAATCTGGCATACGGAGATCAGGAGTATAAAAGGGTAAGGAATTTTAAGGATCTTGCGAGATCGCAGCTTTCCCATTACCTCACATGGAGTGGCAGGACTGTTGCTGAGACCATGAACCAGATCGTCCTGATGAAGGATGATAAACATTTATATGACATACTGAATACAGCAGCTATACTCGGACAGATGCTCCTTATTTCTGCGGCAGGAAGAGGAAAGAAAAACGGAAAGTCTCTTACTGCCACTCTTGCAGCTCTTCTTGCCGGAGGATACTGGTTTGGTACCCCGTACAGTGTACATACGGTTTTTTGGACCACGGGAGCGGCAAACTATTCGTGGCCGGGACTTATTCAGTCGGCATTTCTGCTTCCGTACAGCCGCAGATATCACGACGGGGATCACAGAGGAAACGCTCCGCTTATGGCCGCTCTGGG
>CADCRB010000193.1 GCA_902803745.1 uncultured Lachnospiraceae bacterium | reverse complement strand
TTCATAATCCAAAAGGTACATTCTCTCATCGGAGTATCTTATTCTGTAGTACTCCTTGATATCATAATCATTGTCTTTATTGTCGATCCCACAGGTAATCCTGAAGGTAAGCATCAAAGTCCCTATATCACCGGAGATATCCAAAAGTCTTACAGAAGTCATTCCGTTTTTTTTGGGTTTCAGTTCACCCCAGGTAACCTGATCATAGCTTGAATGAATATCTACATGCGCAAATGATGAATTGTCTCCAGAAGAATTACTCTCAAGGTAAGGAGCAACCACACCGGCTGAATCCTTATCAAGAGTAACATCCGAAAAGTTGGTAACAAAGGTAACCATTTCGGCAGCATGCAATGTATCGTCCGATATGACTCTGGTATAATACCTTGCTTTTTTTCCACCCTTTAAGGTAAGCACGATGCATAAGGAATATTCAGTTTTTTCATCTATGAGATCCTTGAGCTTTGCAGTTGCATATATCGCCCCGTCCTGCTCAAAAAAGTCATTTATGTCCGTGGCTTCAATCAATCTGGAGCCATCTGTTGTTCTGACTTCTGCCGTTATACCGGTAATCCTCTCCTTAAAGGGTTTGACCTTAATTCCAAGCGTCCTGCCTTCTCCAAGGGGGGACAGATCACCCCTGAACTTTGTAAGATCCGGTTCTTCAACGAGACCATACATAGTATTAGTCTCATATCCGTTATACATGACGGAGACCACGGGAAGGGTTGCATCCCCCATCTTCGTGGTCGTGGTTGTATTTCCCCGGCTCATAGATGCGCTGAAAATAAAAGCTGAAATGATAAATATACCGATGAAACTGATTATTCTAGTAAGTGTTTCCTGCATGTAAGGCTAGTGGCTCCTCTAACGCCGCGCCTCAAGCCTGGCCGCTTTTATATCTTGTCAGCAGTGACTGTATACGGTTGTTCGGATCGAGCAGATCGCTTATTGAAGAATCATGGTTTAAAGTATCTATGATATAGGCAAGATATTTGCTCATATCGCAGGATATATACCAGTCTTTCTTTAGAAGCTCATCAGGCTGATATACAAGATCCGTCGTAAGAACTCCTGTTATCAGTCCATCTTTTACCGCTTTATCAAACGGCTCCACACCGTTTGAGAAAAGGCCGAAGGTTGCCGCTACATATATTCTGGACGCATTTCTTTTTTTAAGCTCTTCGGCAACCTCAATCACGCTTTCTCCGGATGCTATCATATCGTCCAATACCAAAATGTCCTTACCGCTTACATCAGAACCCAGAAATTCATGAGCCACTATCGGATTCCTTCCGTCAACTATTCGGGTATAATCTCTTCTCTTGTAGAACATTCCCATATCCAGCCCCATAACATTTGCCATATATATAGCTCTGGACATTCCACCCTCATCAGGAGAAACTATCATCATATGCTCGGGTTCGATCTTAAGATCCTTCACCGACCCAAGCAGCCCCTTGATGAACTGGTAAGAGGGCTGTATGGTCTCAAACCCCTTTAACGGAATGGAGTTCATTACTCTGGGATCATGGGCATCAAAAGTTATAATATTATCGACACCCATTTTGGACAGCTCCTGCAGTGCAATAGCACAGTCAAGGGATTCCCTGGCCGCTCTTTTATGTTGTCTGCTTTCATAAAGGAAGGGCATGATAACCGTGATCCTTCTTGCCTTACCTCCAACAGCGGCAATTATTCGCTTAAGATTTTGAAAATGATCATCCGGCGACATATGGTTTTCTTCACCGAACATACTGTATGTCACACTGTAATTGCAGACATCCACAAGCAGATAAAGATCCATTCCCCTGACAGATTCATTTATCATTCCCTTCGCCTCTCCCGATCCAAATCTTGGAAGAGATACGTCGAGCAGATATGAATTTCTCAAGTATCCAGAAAACACAAGGGAATTTTTATGCTCGTTTTCCCTGTCCTCTCGCCAACCTATAAGATAGTCATCCACTCTTTCGGCGAGTTCACGGCATCCGTCAAGTGCTATCACTCCCAACGAGCCAACTGGAATGGTTTCGAGCGAGCGTTTGTCATGTGTATGAGCCAACTTCAGCTTACCTCCGCTTTTTTCAGCCTTATATCATCTCCGGAAAACCTGTATATTTCATAATTCCCTAAAAGCCTTGAAAGAGACCTGTCTGAATATTTATCTTTGAGCTCTGCCATAGAGTAATTTGTTGATATTATCGTATCAAGAGACTTAAGGTCTCTCTCATTAAGCACAGCAAAGAGTCCGGATGAAACAGCAGAACTTCCTATTTCCGTTCCCAGGTCATCTATGATTAGGAGAGGACACGAAAACAGCATATCATACTCAGCACTTCCCGCCTCCGCTCTTCCGAAAATATGAGACGACAGTATATCAAAAAATCTTACAGCGCTTAAATAAGTGACCGCAACTCCACGATCCATAAGTTCACGCGCTATACAATTTGACATGAAGCTTTTTCCGCATCCCACGCTCCCATAGAATAGCATATTCCTGTAGCTGTCGGCAAATGAAGCAACAAAAGATCTCGATGCATCATATACCGCTTTAATATTTTCAAGATCCTCACCCTCGAAGTATTCGAATGAAAAGGTATTGAAATTTTCGGTTTTCAGCTTTTCATACAGCCCGCTGCTTTTATAATAATGCTCCACTATCTTCTTCATCAGGCAGTGACATTTCTTCCCGCCCGTATATCCGGTATCCCGGCAATCAGGACATTCGTACTGCAGCGAAAGATAACCATCCGGAACTCCGGCGTTTTCAAGTACTTTCTTTTTCTCATCCGACAAACGGTTCAGCTCTTGCAGGATCGGGATTGCTTCCTCCCTGCGCCCCGAAGCAGCCATGATAGCAGCCTTTGCGGCAAGATCTGCAGTCCTGTCCTCCAGTCTCTTATACTCCGGAAGGCGGTCATGTATTTCCTGTATCCTCTTTCTCTGTGCCCTTTTATCCTGAGCCAGCTGCCGTTCATAACCGGCCATTATTTCCTTATATAATGTATCCATTGTCTTCTATCCCACATCAGGCTCTGTTATATCTTTTATTTCTCTGCTTTTTCAAAAGTTCAGCCTCTAATTCGTCAAAGTTGTACTGTCTTTCAAGCGAGTAATGAATCTTGCTGTTTGCAGAATTTTTCGGTGCCGTTCTTTTCTTTTCCTCTGTTCGTGTTAGCCCGGCCTGCTTTGATGCAGATCCCCAGACTGGATATATATTTCCTATATCGTCTACTGTCCTGACACCACCCTCGGACCAGCTCCTCAGTATTTTATCCGTATAGGGGAAAGAAGGCTTTGCTATAGCTTTCATGGTTCGGGCTGCAGCTTCGAGGATCATATCCATTTCATAACCATACTCATTCTGCCACCTGTCCACATATTCGATCTCAACTTCAACAGGTTTCCTGTCCGTTATCCCAAATGCCTTGAGCACTGTGAAATAATCATTCGATCCGTAACCTCTCACATGACTCTTTGCATCCTTTACCGTCTTTACGCCGTTTTCCGCCCATCCTATGGCAGTCTGCTCAATATACTTTATCTGTGTCTTTCCCTTTCCGACACAGTATTCTATCAGATATTCCAGAAGATCCGTCGAAAATCCCAGCTCATCATATATAAATAACATAGTATTCATATCTGTAGGATTTAGTGTCCTGGAGAGGTATTGTTCTGTAGCAAATATCAGCTGTTTTACTTCATTTTTCGATCCAAAGCGGTCAATATCAGATGCCGTGTAGTTTCCTCTGCGCTTTTTCTCTGTTGAAACCGTTTTTTTAGGAAGAACTACCTCCGTTTCCTCTGCCTCTGCCGGATCATTCAACACTATACCGGTGACATTTCTGTTCTCATCAAATTCAAGGGAGATTATTCCCTTTCTCGCCCAATACAGTAACGATCTTATTATATCTGTCTCCGTATAATTGAATCTGTCAGCCAGAAGGGGAACAGTTACAGGCTCATCTGCCTCTATACATCTCATAAGATATAAATAGATCTTTAGCTGAGCTCCGTTGGCCTCAGCCATGTATTCATCAATAAAGCAATTCGAGACAATAGTATTCCCCGAATAACGATTTCCTTTTAGTATTATCCCACTCATTTTTTTCCTTTGAATGCAGTTTTTTCGCTGTTTTCATTTCAGCGTAGCGGAGTATATCACACCGTCCGGTAAAATAAAATAGCTCCCGAAGAGACGGGAGCTGAAGTCCTTATAAAGTTGATATAGTAGGAAAAGTGGATATCTACGGCATTATAACAAAAATAACCCATGTATTTTGTTGGAAAAAAGTTGTGGATATTGTGGATTACCCCTTTCCAAGCAGCTCATCCCCTATTTTTACTACATCCCCTGCCCCCATTGTTATCAACAGATCATTGTCAGCAACAGTTTCTTTTATGAATTTTTCTATCTCCTCAAATGTAGGGAAATAATAACAGTCAGTCCCTTTTTCTTCGACTCTTCTCTTTACCACTTCCCCGCTCATTCCTAATGTATCTGTCTCCCTCGCGGGATAAATCTCGGCACAGATCACATGATCAGCGATTGAAAGCGCATCCGCAAAATCATCCAGCAACGCTTTGGTCCTGGTATATGTGTGTGACTGAAAGACCACCCAAAGTTCTCTGTGAGGATATTTTTTTGCTGCATTCAGTGTCGCCCTGATCTCTGTGGGATGATGTGCATAGTCATCAATTATTGTACATCCGTTGATCTTCCCTTTTATTTCAAATCTCCTGTCAGTTCCGGTAAAGGACCGGAGAGAATTCTTTATGATATCATAGCTGATCCCCAGCTCATCGGCACAGGCTATGGCAGAAAGAGAATTCATGACATTATGCTCTCCGCATACTCCGAGGCTGATCTTTCTTCTGCTGGCTCCATGACACACAGTAAATGAAGGTCTTGCAAACTCATCATATGTTATATCTTCCGCATGATAATCTGCGCTATCGTCAGATCCAAAAGTCACGATCCTGCAACTAAGTCCTTCTGTCACCTGATCATATCCATTTATTTCCTTATTAATGATAAGGGTTCCTTCATCCGGAATATTGTGACCGTACTTATTAAAGGAGCTTCTTATATCATTAATATCCTTAAAGAAGTCCAGATGATCGGGTTCCACATTCAATATGATACCTATTCGCGGATAAAACGAATGATAAGAGTTCGTGTATTCACAGGCTTCCATAACAAAATATTCCTTACCGCCTACACGGAAATTCCCTCCTATGTCACGCAATATCCCTCCTATTGATATTGTAGGATCACAATCAGCCTTCAGAAGAATTTCAGATATCATAGCTGTGGTAGTAGTTTTTCCATGGGTACCGGCCACAGCAACGGGGATGTCATAATCCTTCATCACCTGCCCCAGAAAATCGGCTCGAGTCTCCACTTTTATCCCACGTTCCTTCGCCTCAAGGAGTTCAGGATTATCCTCATGAATGGCAGCTGTCACCACAACAACGTCAGTATCTTCGGGAATATTTCCTGCCTTTTGCGGATAACGTATCCTCGCACCCAGCTCTTCCAGTCTTTTTGTGATCGCAGACTCGCGAGAGTC
>CADCRB010000192.1 GCA_902803745.1 uncultured Lachnospiraceae bacterium | reverse complement strand
CTATAAGAGCAGCCGTATTTGTGATCACCCCATCAAGTATTACAGGGATACGATATTCAAATCCTGCCATACACGCACCACAAAGGGACGCTATTTCAAATCCCCCCAGCTTAGCAAGCACGTCCAGAGGGTCATTCTTATCCGGATCGTTTACTCTTATCGCACCACTTACAGCTTCTTTTTTTCGTGACAGACCATCATCTGAGAGTCCTGCTCCGCGTCCCACGGTCTTTGATGGATCTAGCCCCAGCATCACACTGGCGATCGCGGCGCTGGCAGTGGTATTGCCTATACCCATCTCCCCCAGAAGGATCACATCATTCCCTTGTTCTTTTAGCTTTCTCACCATATCCCTGCCGATATCAACGGCTCTTATACACTCTTCACGGGTCATGGCTGCGCACTTAGTAATATTTCTGCTGCCACGTGAAACCTTTTTTCTCAATACGCCATCCGGAGCATCATCTTTCATACCTACATCCACAGGTATCACCTCGCATTTTGAGATCATAGCAGGATAGTTTACAGTGCTTCTGCCCGAACCCAGGGCCTTTGCCACAGCGTATGTCACAGTATGATCCGACTGAGTGACTCCCTCCTCCACCAGTCCATGATCACCAATGAATACAAGCAGAGTACGCCTTGCAATACTTACATCTTCACTCCCTGTAAGCTCTGCCATCCTTATGATATCCTTCTCCAGTACGCCAAGGCTGCCAAGGGGTTTAGCAAGTGACATCCATCTGTTGAAGGCTATACGTCCCGCCCTGTATTCCTTTGCCTTATTTACAAAACGGCTTGCCATTTCATATTCGCCTCTAAAATAAAAATGCGGAAAACCTGCATAAATGCTGTCAGAAACAAAACCGGTTCTCCATTTTCTACCGTCTGCCTTCTTAGCTTCCAGCGCCTCTCCGCATTCCGTGCAGTCCCAGTAATGAAACTCGTGTGCAGGTATCTCTTCTCCAAGCCTGAATAAAAGAGAATCCTTTTCAGGATATATCCTGATATAGCCAAATCTGCTATTCAGTCTGTCTCCGGGAATGCCTTCTCCCTTAATTACTCCAGCCATCGGATATCTCTTCCCCGATTTATCCGTTATCATACTCTGGAGATATAGAAATCCTCCGCACTCAGCGACTATCGGCATACCACATACTGCCGCTTCCCTGATCCTTCTCAAAAGAGAAGTGTTCTCAGACAGCTCCTTCAGATGCAACTCAGGATAGCCTCCTCCTATGTACAGTCCGTCTGCATCCGGCAAGCCGTCTCTTATAGGGCTGAAAAAAACAAGCTCTGCTCCTGCCTCCCTCAATGCGTCCAAATTGTCCTCATAATAAAATGAAAAAGCCTCATCGCGTGCCACAGCTATTTTACACTGCCTCTTTCTGAGGGTGAGGCTTTTATTATAATACGATGTCTCACCCATCTCCGGCTGGTATGAGGCTGTGTCATCCAGCAATCCCTTCAGATCTGAATGACAATCCAAAAGCTCCGCTATCCGGTCAAATCTCTGCTGAAGATCCTTTATCTCACAAGCCTCTACAAGGCCCAGATGTCTCGATTCAAATTTTGCATCCTCTGTTTTCGGAAGATACCCGTACACCTTAAGTCCGGTCTTTGATTCAGTTTCCTCCTTAATCATTAAATATTCTTCTTCATTACAGTCTGTATAAATCACACCTATAATGCCGTGATCTTCCCTGACAGAAAGCATTTTTTTTATCTCATCCACCACGTCCAGCGTCTTCGCAGGATCCACTGTCAGTATCACCGAAGCTCCGGTCAGTCGGGATATCTCAAAAGTGCTGCCCTCAACACCTCCTCCTACACCGTCATAAAATCCCATTACCCCTTCTATGATCTTTATTTCCGCTCCAGATCTGTCGAAACTGCTTATCACTCCCTCTTTTCCCTGCAGGAAAATGTCGAGGTTTCTACAGGGCTTTCCAGAGATCAGCATATGGTATTTCGGATCGATATAATCCGGACCGCATTTATATGACAGGACATCATAACCCATATTGGAAAAGCATCTGATAAGTCCTCCCGTCACGACCGTTTTGCCCATTCCGCTTGTTAAGCCCGATATCAAAATTGTCTTCATCTTATCTATTACGTGATTCACTGCTTTCCCGCCCCACTGTGCGCGGTGTCACCATATGCTCTCCCGATACAAAGGTCTGGGAAGATCCTATAAATACAGTTGTAAACATATCCAGTTCTGCATCCTTAAGCTCTGACAAAGTAAGGATCCTTTTTTCTTCTCCTTCTCTTGCAATATTTCTCACATATCCGCATACGGTGTCCGCCTTCTTCTCTTTTAATAATATCTTGCAGGCTTTCTTCAGATTATCTCTTCTGTGCTTTGACATAGGGTTGTATAAAACGATAACGAGATCAGCTCTGGCGGCAAATTCAAGCCTTTTTTCTATTGTTTCCCAGGGAGTATTGATATCGGAAAGCGATATGATACAGTGATCATCGGAAAGAGGCGCCCCAAGCACGGAAGCCCCGCTTTCCGCTGCGCTGACTCCCGGTATCACTTCCACATCTATATCTTCCGAAATCTCTAGAGCAGGCGCTGCCATGCCGTATACCCCGGGATCTCCCGAGCATACAAGTGCCACCGTCCTCCCTCCACGCACCTTCTCCACAGCATAATTGCACCTTTCCGCTTCCTTTGTCATTGGCGAAGAAAAGATCTCCTTATTCCGGATCATATCTTTTATCAATTCAAGATACAGTGTATATCCGCAGACTATCTCCGCCTCGTCTATAGCATCTTTCGCTGCAGCAGTCATATGCTTTTTTCCACCTGGACCAATACCTACGATATATAGTTTTGCCATGTCCATTAATCCCTCTCCGTAAATCAACTGTCCGGCGTTTATTATACGCCGGACAGAAAAAATACGTCTACTATATTCCTTTTAATTCTATACATCTTTCTGAAAAGAGATTGGTTTTACGATCTGAGATCTAAAGATAATAAATAGGCATGTCATCCCCTATTCCGAATGATTCACTCGGATCAACCTCTCTGGTCAGGATCTGGGCACTGGGCTGATATACTATCTTCTGAAGGACATCTTTATCAGGGGCAGAGATCACAGTCTTTGCTGACGTCTTCTTTTTTGACATTTCCCTGCTCTCCTGTGTTACAGGAGCAGTAGCCTTAACCTTGTGGATCTGTACTCCCTTTTCCTCCCTTATCTCTGATGCTTTTTCGGGTTCCTGCACGGATTTTGCAGTTACGGGTTTTGCATTTGAGGATTTATTATATGTTCTTGCCATTATCTTTCCTCCTTCAAAAACGATAGTTTTATCCTAATGCCTCTAGTTTGATATTTTTCGTTTATATTCTACACCCTTTTTGATAGAATGTCTTTCTCATATTTTTCAACCTCATCAAACCAGGCTATCTCGCTTGGAGCATTACATCTTGAAAGATATTCTTCCCATACATCGCCGAAAGGATAGATCTTCATCTCCTCCTGTTTTGCCATGAGCTTTGTGAGCTGATTATTATCCTGCAATTTCTTCAGCTCCTCATTTGGCGAGCAAAGTGCCATAAGCAGGGCCTTCTGCAGCGATCTGAACCCGACTGTCCAGGCGGATATCCGGTTGATGCTCGCATCAAAATAATCAAGAGCAATATTTACACGATCCAGGCTGTCGCCGTTACGAACTATTTCCTTCGCTATTTCTTTTGTCTCGTCATCGAGGATCACTACATGATCCGAATCCCATCTGACAGGTCTGGTAATATGAAGCGCGATCTCGTCAAAATAGCACAGTAAAGAAGAGATCTTGTCTGATACCATCTCAGTCGGATGATAATGTCCGTTGTCCATAAGAGGAAGGATCCCCGGATGAGTTGCGGCAAAGAGCAGAGTGAATTCGGCTGATCCGGCCGTATAGCTCTCTACACCTATCCCGAAAACTTTTGACTCAACAGTTATCTTGACCTGCTTCGGGTCATGGGGTTCGCTTATTATCTGCTCGATCGCATCCTTATATCTTTCCCTGGGCCCCATCCTGTCTGCAGGTATATCCTTATATCCATCACCGATCCAGATATTCATTACACAGGGTATACCGGTTTCTTTCGCAAAATACTCTGCTATCCTCACGCAGGCTTTACCGTGGTCTATCCAGAATTTCCGATTAGCTTCATCAGGACTCGACAGAGTCAACCCATCCTTCATATTCGGATGTGAAAAGAAAGTGGGATTGAAATCTAGACCTATATTATTCTTTTTTGCAAATTCAACCCATTTTGCAAAATGGGCCGGCTCAAGTTTATCGCGGTCTACAAACTCACCGTTTTCAAATATCGCATAGCTTGCATGAAGATTTAGTTTCTTTTTCCCCGGACACAGAGAAAGCACCTTTTCATAATCTGCCATCAGTTCCTCGGGAGTTCTCGCGCGTCCCGGATAATTACCTGTAGTCTGTATACCCCCGGTCAGAGGCTTGGAAGGATCTGTATCAAATCCCCTTACATCATCACCCTGCCAACAATGCAGAGATACAGGAACCTCTTTAAGCTTATTAATCGCCGCCTCCGTGTCTACTCCGGCAGCTGCATAGATCTGCTTTGCTGATTCATATCTTGCTTTAGAATAGAGTGTCCCCGTTACCTCGTTTATCATGTCTGCCGCTGCTTCTACCCCCTCTTCTATCCAGGACGTAAGATCTTTTTTTTCTTCCATTTTCTTTCTCCTCTCTGTTTATTGTTGAATTGTTTACTGCTTCT
>CADCRB010000191.1 GCA_902803745.1 uncultured Lachnospiraceae bacterium | reverse complement strand
TGCCTGCTGGTATCCGTATGCCTTTCCGATAGATCCTTCATCATCTGCCCAGGAATCCCATATATGTCCCTTAAGGTCATGAATATTCTCTGACTGCTTCTGCCATATCCAGAGAAGCTCATCCACACAGGTCTTAAAGGCTGTTTTTCTGAAGGTCAAAGCGGGAAATTCCTTTCCCAGGTCGTATCTGTTCACGGCTCCGAAAACAGCAAGTGTATAGGCCGGGGCTCCGTCCTCCCAATGAGGCCGCACCTCTTCGCCCTTATTATCCGTACCGTGATCCAGTATATCCTCGCACATCTTTTTGAATATCACATCTGCCTGACTCATATCGTCTCCTTATTTCTATAATCCGCTCATTAAATCTCCGTTTTGCTTCGCATGGTGCATCCGCAAGATCCTCTCAGCGTACATCAAACGCCAGTATCCTTCTGGATCCCATGAGGGTTTCGATGATCACGAAAAGCTCATCCTTCATCATGTCTCCCTGATCCCAGTTCGTCTTCAGCACACTTTCAGATAGTATATCCTTATCAAGTGAAATGTAAAGCGGCAGGTCTGACGGAACATAGTTCATTTCAAAATCCTCCTTTTTCCGGATAAGAAGGGAGCTTTGAAGTCTCTGGTTCTCAGCGCGTATATCAAGTCTCCACGACCCACAGGATCTCAGCCCTCCAAAAGCAGGAGGCTTGTCATCGGTATGATTATCGAAGGTGATAAGGTCAAAGGGCTCATCAATATATGAGGCCAGTATCCTTGTCATATAGTGATAATTCCCGTTATCAAGGAAGCGCAGTCTGTATCCTTTTAGCCCTTCTATGCTGTCAAGCCTTGCACGGATGATCCTCTCGGCTTCATCATCCACATACATTCCCGTGCCCTTAAGCTCCCGCATATCCAGGTGATAACCGGTCTCAGCAAAACCTTCTTTCTCATATATCCCTGTGAAATCAAAAAAGATCGCATCCCCGGCGCTTATCATTCCAGCTCCCTGCTCCTTTTGTAACAGACCGCTGAAAATATCACTATGACGACTGCGGCCCCTGCAGTATCAAGTATGATATCAAAAGGCTCCGGGGCACGCCCCGGGACAAATGACTGATGCCACTCATCTGTACAGGCATACAGGAAACAGATGATAATGGATATCAAAGCTGCCTATTTCCTGTCTGACACAAAAGCTCCCACAGCAATGATAACAAAGACCGCCAGTACGGCATATTCAAGGAAATGCGCCATCTCCCTGATGATCGGGTCAAGATACAGTGCGTATCTTATTTTATCAAATTCGCTGATCGGCCTTCCTGCTGTCAGTATCCTGACGATCTTCAAGGCCAGACTTTCGCTCTGCACGGATGACTGCACCGACGGCCTGTCGGAAAGCCAGTATATCACGTACATCCATATGACGGCTGGTATGAATCTTGATTTATTGACTGTCTTTTGCACATATCCTCCTGTGTCACCTGCAGGCATGATCCACGGTCTCCTGCCTGCACTTTATCGTACTAAGGCTGCATCGGTAATTCCCTTAATGCACATTTATTCACACTATATAAGTATCATATCGTCTTCGGACACAGCCATATGGGAGATGTCCGGGGTGATATCGGTATCATATATGTCCTTGATAACAGAGTCATAGATATAAGATGATCTCAGAGTATCTTCAAGCATCCTGTCAAAGGGTGCTTTAATATATTTCCTGTGATCAGAAAGCCTCGTAAGCACGGGAACGGACGACTTTTCATTCATTCTGTCGATTAGCCCGGATGCTTCTTTTCTGAATCCGATCACTCTCGCATATCCTGCTGTCCCGGCATCGCGGTATTTCCCGATATCCTCTTTTGTTATCCTGAGCAGGGTGTGAAGGAGCGCACGGGATATCCTTGTATAGGTGATATTTCTGGTCTTTATCAGCTCCGTAAACTGAGATACGGTCTGGAATTCATTTCTGTGCTTTATTATCCTTCTTGCCAGATCTGTACTCATATCTGCATATCTGATAAGTGAGGGCTCTGTTTCCATTTCAAGACTGTATTTATAAAGCAGTGAAAGATCATCATTATAAACAGGAAAATCCATGGAAAAATGCTCCCTTAAATACGAAAGAGTATTCTCAGGAAGATAGCCGGCCACACTTTCAAACGAATTCGTGGTCTTAAGAGTCTCCCTTATATTCTTTGCACTGCTGTATATACCGAATGTGTTCACACTGTCGTGATCCACCGACTCGCGCTTTATATTCAGGGGCTGCATGCCTGATCCAAGCTTCTTCAGAGCTTTAAGATATTCAATAGCCAGTATATTGTTGGATCCTCTCAGCACGTCTGACAGCTCATCCGCTCTAAAAGAAGCATCTGTTATTTCAGTTCCCTGCATGGTCTCTGCAGCTGCCTTCATCCTGGCCTCGGGATAATTCATACCCTTTTTCAGATAAGAATTCAGTATTTCCTTATATTCATCTGTCTCAGAGGACAAGATATCAGCTGCCAGGCACAGGATCTTAAGATCAGCCGTCTCAGTCCCGAAGCAGAGGGTATCGACACATCCCAGCTTATCGAGCAAAGAGACACCGGCATACGCAAAAAGCTCAGCCGAAGCCGTAGAATACTGTACAGGAAGCTCTATCACGGCATCCGCGCCGTTTAGCATGGCTGCCTTTGCCCTCAGTCTCTTTCCCATGACGGCAGCATTACCGCGCTGTGTATAGTCTCCGCTCATGACTGCGATAATAAAATCTGCGGAGGTGAGTTCCCTCACTCTCCGCAGGAAATAAGAATGCCCGTTATGAAATGGATCGAATTCAGCTATTACACCGGCAGTCTTCATCTGGATCCACCAATCAATATCTCTTGCTGATCTTGATCAGTTTGCATCATCCTCAAGATTAGCGGTATAAACATAATTCTTTCTGGCCTCTGCATTACCCTCGAGATATTCGTCATAGGTCGTGATCTTGTCTATAAGAGTTCCGTCAGGACGTATCTCCATTATACGGTTTGCCGTAGTCTGCACAAACTGATGGTCGTGGCATGAGAAAATGACAACGCCCGGATATTTGATAAGGCCGTTATTAAGCGCCTGGATGCTCTCCATATCAAGATGGTTCGTAGGCTCGTCAAGCAGCAGCACATTTGCGCCCGAGATCATCATCTTGGACAGCATGCAGCGGACCTTTTCGCCTCCGGACAGGATCCTGACCTTCTTTACTCCGTCCTCTCCCGGGAAGAGCATCCTGCCAAGGAACCCTCTGACATAGGTCACATCCTTTTCGGGAGAATATCCCATAAGCCACTCCGTAATATTATAATCATTATCAAATTCCTTAGAATTGTCCTTGGGGAAATATGCCTGCGAGGTCGTCACGCCCCACTTATAGGAACCTGAATCCGGCTCCTCTTCTTCCATCAGGATCTTCATCAGCATAGTGATAGCCTGCTCATTTGATCCGACCAGCGCTACCTTGTCATTGCGGCGAAGTGTAAATGTAAGATTATCGAGGATAATATTGCCATCCTGATACTTTGTAAGATTCTCGACCTTAAGGACCTCGTTTCCTATCTCCCTGTCAGGCCTGAAATCCACATAGGGATACTTCCTTGATGAAGGCTTTATCGTATCGAGCTCGATCTTTTCAAGAGCTCTCTTTCTTGAAGTGGCCTGCTTTGATTTGGATGCATTTGCTGAGAATCTGGAAATGAATTCCTGCAGCTCCTTGATCTTCTCTTCCTTCTTTTTATTTGCTTCCTTCATCTGCTGGATAAGGAGCTGTGATGACTCAAACCAGAAATCATAGTTACCGGAGAAAAGAGTGATCTTGCCGTAATCGATATCAGCGGTATGAGTGCAGACCTTGTTCAGGAAATACCTGTCATGGGATACCACGATGACGGTATTGGGGAAGTCTATGAGAAACTCTTC
>CADCRB010000190.1 GCA_902803745.1 uncultured Lachnospiraceae bacterium | reverse complement strand
CCAACTGTTCAATACAGGCTTATGCGCCTGCTGTACATATCTGGAGGGAATATAAGCCGACCAGACTCGTAGTATCAACCTATCAGGCGATCTCAGGCGCGGGAAAAACCTTTAAGGACTGGCCTGAGATGGAGGGTAATGTCATACCCTATATAGGAGGCGAAGAGGAAAAGAGCGAGAAAGAACCTCTGAAGATATATGGGCATATCGACAGCAGCAATGGTACTATCGTGCCTGCCGAGGGACCGCTCATTTCATCTCAGTGCATCAGGATCCCTGTATTAAACGGACATACGGCTTCGGTATTTATTGATTTTGAAAAGAAACCCTCCAAAGAGGAGCTTATAGGAGCGCTTGTATCTTATAAGGGAGAGCCGCAGAAACTGGAGCTTCCTTCTGCTCCCAGGCAGTTCATACAGTATATGGAGGATGATGACCGGCCTCAGGTGGCATTGGATGTGAACTTTGAAAATGGATTTGGCATTTCCATAGGCAGACTCAGGGAGGATACGGTCTTTGATTATAAATTTGTCGGACTGGCGCATAATACTATAAGGGGCGCCGCCGGAGGTGCTGTACTCTGTGCTGAGCTTCTGACTGCCAAGGGACTGATAACGGCTAAATAATATGTTTCCGGATTATGAAAAGATAGATCAAAAAGTTGAGGAGCTGATATATAAGTATACTCACTGCAAGGATTCAAGGGAGGACTACAGGGAGATATACGACCTGCTGGGTATCGGTAAGGTCACTTTTGAGATCAGTTTTGAGAAGGACTCACTGTCAAGGGTGATGGGGCCCGAGTTTATCATGGAAGCTGAGAGATCGGATGACGGATCCATTTCAATCTATGAGAGCGATACAGAGCTTGGGGATGTCATTGAGTTTGTATATCCCTTGCAGGGAAGAGATGATATAAAGGCTAAATGGTATCTGAAAAAGAAAACAGACAGAAGCCTTATCGATGAGGACAGATATAGGAGAGTCGCATGCAAGATGTATCTCATGAAATCTGTTTCAAAAATGCGTACAATGCTGGAATTTGCCAGACTCCATGATTCTCAGTCAGGGATCCCGAACGGTGTGGGCATAAAGAAGCTGTATAAGGAGGCGCAGGAGGCAAATCCCGATGTGAAATATACTGTCATCTACGCTAATCTTCGTAATTTCAAGTATATCAATGAGAGGATAGGTGTAAGAGGCGGAGATGAGGCCATCATCCAGTTTGCCAGGAGACTTACTCTTGTCGTAGAACCGGATGAGGGAGTTTGCAGGCTTGGAGGGGATAATTTTCTCCTATTTGTCAAACCGGACAATCTTGATCATATGATAAAGGTACTGTCTAATTTCGAGATAGACAATCTTGAGTCGGCTCCTGATAAGAGCTTTACGCTTTCCTCATGGTTAGGCATAGATGTAGATATAGATGACAGTGATGAAGACTCCGACTTTGGAGTGAGAATAGAAAGAGCCAGTATAGCCAATACCTTTGCAAGGCAAAAGATCAAGCAGCCTGTGGTTTATTACAACGAACAGTTCAGTGATATGATGAACACCAATAAACACATTGCCTCCATCTTTATGCCTGGACTGAAGTCAAGGGAGTTTCAGGCATATTTTCAGGCAAAGGTAAATATGAGAACCGGAGACCTGATCGGATTTGAGACCCTGTGCCGTTGGAGACATAAGGGAGAATTTATCTTCCCTGATCAGTTTATCCCTGTGATAGACCGGCTGGGGCTTATATACGAGCTTGATATGGAAATGCTTCGCATAACTTGTGAATCAGTCAGGAAATGGCTTGACCTCGGGCTCAATCCTCCGGTCCTGTCTGTCAATTTTTCAAGGAAAGACATTTTTATTCCTGATGTAGAGCAACAGATCAAGAAGGTTGTTGACAGCTATGAGATCATGCCGGCTTATATTGAGATAGAGATAACAGAGACGGCTACTGAAGCAGAGTATGCACGTATCATTGAGTTTGTAAGAAATCTTAAGAATATGGGATTTCGCATAGCGGTAGATGATTTCGGTACCGGGTATTCGTCACTTTCCCTTATTCATAATATAAATGCAGATACTTTGAAGATAGATAAAAGCTTTGTGACTGCCATACATAAGGATGCCAAGACTGAGATACTTGTCTCAAGCATCATCAATATTGCAGAGCGTCTAAATATGGAGCTGGTAGCAGAAGGGGTCGAGACTGATGAAGAGGGCAGGAAGCTGATGGAGCTTGGCTGTGAAGTAGCACAGGGATATTATTACAGCCGGCCTACAGACTACGAGGCCACCACTACATTAATAAGGGAAAGACCCTTCAAGCCGATCTTTTCAAATCCGGAGTTAATCTATACAGATCCATTTGGCGGAGAGGGATAATTGGGCAAGACTCTGATCATCACTGAAAAACCTTCAGTCGCAAGGGAATACGCCTCAATATTAAAGGTAAACGGCAGAGGCGACGGTCTCATTGAAAATGATACTTATGTAATAACCTGGTGCTTTGGACATCTGGTCGAGATGTCCTATCCTGATGTCTACGATGAGAAATATAAAAAATGGAAGCTTCAGGATCTTCCCTTTTTACCCGTTTCTTACAAATATGCAGTGATACCCTCATCAAAAAAACAATATAAGGTCGTAAATTCCTGTCTGCACAGGGCTGATGTGACAGAGGTGCTCTGGGCCGGAGACTCCGGACGCGAAGGTCAGGTCATAGAGGAGCTGATCCGAATGCAGGGTGGAGTCAGGGACGGGATTGTTGAGAGAAGAGTTTGGATAGATTCTACTACCGAGGATGAGATACTACGTGGAATAGAGGAAGCAAAGCCTTATGAGGCATACAGAAATCTTGCGAATGCCGGAATAATGCGCGGGATAGAAGATTATTCCATGGGTATCAATTTTTCAAGAGCATTGTCGGTCAAGTACGGCAGGATGATGAATGAAGCCGCCGGTACAAAAAAGTATGCGGCTATTGCCGTAGGGCGGGTAATGTCCTGTGTATTAGGGATGGTAGTCAGACGTGAAAGGGAGATAAGGGATTTTAACGAGACTCCATTTTACAGGCTATCCGCCTGTTTTAAGAAAGATGACAACAGCTACAGCGGTGAATGGAAGGCCATGAAAGGATCGGAGTATTTTGAGTCACCTCTTCTATATTCGGAAAAAGGCTTCAAGGAAGAAAAAGACGCAAAAATACTGATAGCATCTCTTAAGGAGTACCACAGCGGACTTGTTTTTAAGACGGAGAAAAAAGAGGAGAGTAAAAAACCCCCCCTGCTTTATAATCTTGCAGAGCTGCAGGCAGCATGCAGCAAACGATTTAAGATAAGTCCGGATCAGACACTTGATATAGCACAGACTCTCTATGAAGCAAAGCTTACAACTTACCCAAGGACGGATGCAAGGGTGCTGACAGAGGCTGTCTCAAAGGAGATAACAAAGAATCTTGGCGGACTCTACCGGTATACTCCGGTCAAGGAATTCGTGCTTAGGATCAGGGATGAGAAGCTTTATGAAGGGTTGGAAAAAACCATGTATGTGGACGACAGTAAGGTAACCGACCATTATGCCATTATCCCTACGGGAGATGTGTCACGACTTTCATCTCTTTCCGATCTTCAGCGTTCGGTGTACGATATGATAGTCCGTCGTTTTCTTTCAATATTCTATCCTCCTGCCGTCTTTGAGAAGGTACAGCTTGTCACTGCTGTGAGTAATGAGAAGTTCTTTACTAATGTCAAAGCATTGAAAAGTCCCGGATTTTATGAGATCACGGGACAGGATAAACCTAAGAAGGAAACTGCCGGTGATGAGGAGAAGTCTCCTGACGAAGAGGAAGAGTCGAACGATACCGGACTGCTGGAGTTTGTTTCAGGATTAAAGAAAGGGGATATCGTCGAGATCTCAGATATCGTAACAAAAGAAGGAAAGACTTCCCCTCCTAAAAGATATACGTCCGGATCAATGATACTTGCTATGGAAAATGCCGGACAGCTGATAGAGGATGAAGAATTGAGGGCGCAGATCAAGGGCGCCGGTATCGGAACATCCGCTACAAGGGCTGGGATAATAGAAAAGCTTGTAAAGACCAACTACCTGAAGCTGAATAAAAAGACCCAGGTGCTTACTCCCTCTGCCATGGGAGAGATGATATATGAGATAGTGCTTATGACT
>CADCRB010000189.1 GCA_902803745.1 uncultured Lachnospiraceae bacterium | reverse complement strand
GTGATTGTGGATAATAACAACCTTCAGATCGACGGTCCCATAGATGAGGTCTGCTCTCCCTATCCCATTGATAAAAAGTTCGAAGCATTTAATTTCCATGTCATCAATATCGACGGCAATGATTTTGACCAGATAGAGAGTGCTTTTGATGAAGCGAGAAAAACCAAGGGAAAGCCTACCTGTATCGTGGCAAAGACGGTAAAGGGAAAAGGTGTTTCTTTTATGGAGAATAATGTAAGCTGGCATGGCACAGCACCCAATGACGAGCAGTATGCGGTTGCTATGGCAGACCTCGATAAGATAGAGGAGGGCTTAAAATGAGTGATGAGATAAAAAAAGTAGCTACGAGACAGAGCTATGGTGAAGCGCTTGCGGAGCTGGGAGATCAGTACCCAGATCTGGTTGTGTTGGATGCGGATCTTGCAAATGCTACGAAAACAGGTATATTTCAAAAGAAGTTTCCTGAAAGACATATTGACTGTGGTATAGCGGAGGCCGATATGACAGGGATCGCTGCAGGACTGGCTACCTGCGGAAAGATACCCTTTATCAGTTCTTTTGCTATGTTCGCGTCAGGCAGGAACTTTGAACAGGTCCGGAATTCAATAGGCTATCCTCATTTGAATGTAAAGATAGGCGCAACACACGCTGGTATCACCGTAGGAGAGGATGGAGCTTCACACCAGTGTATGGAAGATCTTGCCCTGATGAGAACCATACCCGGTATGACAGTAGTCTGCCCGTCTGATGATATTGAGACCAAGGCTGCAGTAAAAGCAGCGCTTGATATGAATGGACCATTCTATATGAGGACTAGCAGGGCAGCAACTCCTGTGATAAATGACAGACCTGATTATAAATTTGAGCTTGGCAAAGGCATCCTTATGAAGGACGGATCAGACATTACGATCATCGCCACAGGGGTAGAGGTAAGTTACGCACTTGAAGCTGCAAAGTCTCTTGAATCAGACGGAGTTTCTGTAAGGGTGATTAATATTCATACTATTAAACCGCTTGATGAGGATATTGTACTAAAGGCTGCAAAGGAGACAAAGAAGATATTTACTGTAGAGGAGGCTTCTGTTATAGGCGGACTTGGATCTGCTGTTGCCGAGCTTACTGCAACAAAGCATCCCGCTGAGGTGTACAGGATCGGTATGCAGGATGTTTTTGGTGAATCTGGTACCTGGTCGGGTCTTCTTGAAAAATATGAGCTTGACGGGAAGGGGATATACGGACAGATAAAAAAGCATCTGTAAAATCCGTTGAATCAACAGGAAAATATTGGCCAGAAAAACGCCATTGTTAAAATGGCGTTTTCCTATGCAGCAAAGATAAAATAGTTTATCAATGTCATGATCAGATTGTTATTATATAACATTTTTACAAATTCGTTTCCGTTTACGGCAGTGAAGAAAACGGGGAGTCCCTGGGGACCGTAGAATAAGAGGATAAAGAAAAAGGACCCCCAAATAATAATTAATCCACCGGCAAAACCTGCTACACCACCCAATATCTTGTTCAATGTGCTGACTACCGGTGCATCTCCAAGGATCCTGAAAAATCTCAGCACGGTTTTAATTAGCCAGCGAAATAGAAAAAAGGTTACGATAAAGGCAGTCAATGAGACTAAGGCGTCCTTTATCAAAAAAGATGAGAGCTGATCTGTAAGATCCACTTTTAATATAGGAATCACGGAGGCCAGCAGGCAGAAAGATAAAAGCGAAGAAGCGACCGGGATCATCGCCCGGATAAGACCTGCTCTTCGCCCGGCAAAAAAACAAATAAAAAGTATAGCAATGATAATAAAAAACAGACTATTTGAATCCATATGAGTATTATTTTACAAGCTGTATGGTTTTCACTGATTCACGATTTACCAGGATATAGCGCCGCGCTCTTTCCGTTGTGGAAATAAGAAGCGTCGAATCATCCAGAGGACCATCGTATTTCACGATTCCTCTCATATCATATATCATCATATGAGTATCACTGTATATCACAATACGTTCCTTGCTTACCTGGACGTCAATATAATTCAGGTCGAACGGAATGCTCAGAAGCTCCTCTCCTGAAAGGTTGAATACTGAGGCGGAATAACCACCCTCGATCACATTTTCCCGGACAAGTACAATTCTGTCCTCACTGTAGAAAACGCCTTTAATTCTTGTGTCGAAACTGTACTCGTAACTTTTTTCAGGCTTTTGATCACCCGAAAAAATGATCATTTTGTCGGTTCCTATGGCAAATGCAGTCGAGTCATTAAGGAATTTGATTCGGGGAATAAGTGTTTCCGGAAAATCATAGCCGCTCATATAATGATCACTTTCGTTTGCTCCGACATCGCCGAAATTATAGAATGCGACGGAACTTCTCATTTTATCGCCTTCTACTCTTGTATAAGCCACCCCGAGAAGATATCCGGAAGGGGATAGGGAAATATCCATGGGATAACCGCTTTCAGACATGGAGCTCTTAATGGATGCAAGTTCTTCGCCGGTTTTGTCATATAATCTTATCCAGGAGGTATCTGCATCTTCAAGCACTGCTGCTACGACTCCTTGCCTTGATACGCATAAATCCAGTATTGGCAGTTTGGTAGATATCTTTCCCATATCGTTAGCGGAGGATGCGACATATATCTCGGTGCCCTGTCTGTCTGCGATCGCGACAAAATCTCCACAAGTGGCAGCCTGAGGAGACTGCATTTCATAAGTGATGTTCCAAATAGCCTTGCCGGATCCTTCAAATGCTTCGGCGCCATCTCTTGATAGTTTTAGAATATGACCATTGTAGGCCAGATACTCAGAGGTATCTGAATCCTGACGCATCGTTTTTGATATAATCTCATAATCATTAAATGTAGTATTCTGATATATCCGGTGGATAAACCATATGAAGAATACCAGAGCAGCAGCCAAAGCGACAATGCGCAGAACCTTTTTTATACGGTGCTTTAAAATCTGTCTGTCGGCATGCTTGTTCTCCGGAGACTTATTTCCTTTTACCAAAGTGAATCTGGACATGGGGGTATTTTATCATTAAAACAATTGTGGTTGCAATGTGATTTGACTACAACATATGTGCTTAAAAAGGGCTTTTGAATATTTTATTTAAATTTTTCTTGCATTGGGTTGAAAACTGTGTTAAGGTAGCACTTGCCGTGACTAGATAGCTGGGAAGCGGAAGTTGCTGTCTTGAGGATATGAAGATATCGGACAGGCAGGTAATTTCGTGGAGCGAATGTCAAGTCATAGATACTGGCGACGAAGTCACTGTACAGAATGGTTGGGGCAAGGCCCGTCAGGTGGGAACCGGCTCCGGACATAGCGAGTCCTGATTTGAATTTAAAATATATAGGACACACGCGGCAATGTGTACAGTCACCGACCAAATTTTATTCTTATTATAAGGAGGCGACTTTTTTTATGGCAAAACAAGTTATGAGGATCACCCTCAAGGCGTATGATCATGAGCTCGTGGATCAATCGGCGGCAAAGATCATTGAAGCAGTAAGAAAAAACGGATCTGATGTTTCCGGACCCGTACCTCTTCCAACCAAGAAAGAGGTGATCACTATATTGCGAGCTGTTCATAAGTACAAGGACTCAAGAGAACAGTTTGAGCAGAGGACTCACAAAAGGCTGATTGATGTAATCGCTCCCACGCAAAAGACGGTTGATGTGCTGTCGAGACTGGAGATGCCTGCCGGTGTTTACATAGATATAAAAATGAAAGAAAAGAAGTAAAACCGGAACAGTAGGACTAAGAATAACGTAATGAGCATTTGATTGAAAAATTGACACAATTTGCTCCTAGGCGTGTCCGTAAAGTCGGACGGGAAAGGAAGATGAAAAAATGAAAAAAGCTATACTTGCTAAAAAGGTGGGTATGACACAGATTTTTGATGAGAACGGAATTCTAATACCAGTAACCGTGTTGGAAGCCGGACCTTGTGTGGTTACTCAGCTTAAGACCGTTGAAAATGACGGATATGAAGCCGTTCAGGTAGGATTTGTTGACAAGAAAGAAAAGATCATTACCAAAGACAAGGGTGGAGAAAAGACCATAGCCCACAGGCATGGCGTAAACAAGCCGGAGATGGGGCATTTTAAGAAGGCAGGAGTTGATCCTAAGGAGTTCGTCAGGGAATTCAGGTTTGAGAATTGCTCTGATTATGAATTAGGTGCCGAGATAAAGGCAGATATTTTTGAAGTTGGTGACAAAGTTGATGTAACGGCGATCTCAAAGGGAAAAGGATTCCAGGGAACGATCAAAAGACTTGGTCAGCACAGAGGTCCGATGAAACACGGCTCAAAGTTTCACAGACATCAGGGATCGAATGGAGCGACATCATCACCCAGTCGTGTGTTTAAGGGAAAGGGAATGCCCGGACATATGGGGGCTGTACAGGTAACGGTGAAAAACCTTGAGGTTGTGCGTGCAGACGCTGAAAAGAATCTCCTTCTGATCAAGGGGGCGGTTCCGGGACCCAAGAAGGGTTTGATTACGATAAAAGAAACCACCAAGGTTTCTAAATGATCGAAAGGAAGGAGGATAACCCGAAATGGCAAGCGTAAAGATTTACGATATGACAGGAAAAGAAACGGGTTCAATGGAACTTGACGATAATATTTTCGGCGTCAGGATCAATGAGCACCTTATCCATCTGGCTGTGACACAGTACTTGGCAGACAATCGACAGGGAACACAGAAGGCAAAGACCAGATCCGAGGTGTCCGGCGGTGGAAGGAAGCCCTGGAGGCAGAAAGGAACTGGTCACGCAAGACAGGGATCTACAAGATCTCCTCAGTGGAGACACGGTGGAGTGGTTTTCGCACCGGTTCCCAGGGATTACAGTTTCAAGCTTAACAAGAAAGAAAAGAGGATCGCTCTGAAGAGCGCTCTTACATCAAGGGTTGAGGCTGAAAAGTTTATCGTGCTTGATGATCTGAAACTTGATGCGATCAAGACAAAAGAGTTTAAGAAGGTGCTGGATTCATTGAAGATAGGAAAGGCCCTGGTGGTTCTGGATTCCCTTGACAGGAACGTTATCCTTTCGGCAAGAAATCTGCCTGATGTTGCGACCTGTCAGGCGAATAGCATTAATACATATGATGTAATGAAATACAGCACGATTGTAGCAACTAAGGCTGCAGTTGAGAAAATACAGGAGGTGTACGCATAATGGCTGATATAAAATATTACGACGTGATACTCCGCCCTGTGATAACTGAGAAATCAATGAACATGCAGGCTGAGAAAAAATATACATTTTATGTGGTTCCTGAAGCGAACAAATGTATGATCAAAGAGGCTGTTGAAAAAATGTTTGACGGTGTTAAGGTAGAAAAAGTCTACACCATGAATCTTCAGGGAAAAAAGCGCAGGAGAGGTTATACTCAGGGGATGACCGCAAAGAGAAAGAAGGCCGTGGTTAAACTTACCGACGACTCGAAGGATATTGAGTTCTTTGCAGGATTATAATAATGGATCTGAGAAAAGATTATGCCCGGTTTTGATATTAGATACCGGACGATAAAAGTATTCAGACTAATACAGGAAAGGAAAGGAAAATGGGAATAAAATCATATAAACCCTATACTCCCTCGAGAAGAAATATGACGGGGTCAGATTTCTCAGAGATCACAAAGAAGACACCGGAGAGATCTTTGCTTGAGGCACAGAAAAAACATTCAGGGAGAAATAATCAAGGTAAGATAACTGTTCGTCACAGAGGAGGCGGCAACAGACAGAAGTACAGAATAATAGATTTCAAGAGAAATGATAAAGACGGGATTCCTGCAAAGGTCGCAGGGATAGAATATGATCCCAACAGAACTGCAAATATTGCGCTTCTGATATATGCAGACGGTGAGAAGAGATATATTCTTGCTCCGGAAGGCCTAAAAGATGGAATGACCATTATGAACGGTGCTGAAGCAGAGATAAGGATAGGTAATTGCCTTCCCTTCAGACAGATACCTGTAGGTACTGAGGTGCACAACATAGAGCTCTATCCGGGAAAAGGCGGACAGATGGTTCGGAGTGCCGGAACGTCTGCGCAGCTTATGGCTAAAGAAGGAAAGTATGCGACACTCAAGCTTCCCTCTGGTGAAATGAGGATGGTTCCTATTGAATGCCGAGCTACTATAGGAACAGTTGGTAATATAGATCATAACCTTATCAACTATGGAAAGGCAGGGCGTATACGGCATATGGGGATACGTCCTACAGTACGCGGTTCGGTCATGAATCCTAATGACCATCCCCACGGAGGCGGTGAGGGACGTGCTCCTATCGGACGTCCTGGTCCTTCTACTCCTTGGGGCAAGCCGGCTTTGGGATATAAGACCAGAAAAGCAAAGAAGGCGAGCAACAAGCTGATCGTGAGAAGAAGAAATGGTAAGGCATTAGGTTAAGGAGGGAAAGACAGATGTCACGTTCAATAAAAAAAGGACCGTTTGCAGATGAAAGCCTTTTGAAAAAAATAGATGCTATGAACGCATCGGGCAAAAAGGAAGTAATAAAAACCTGGTCCCGCCGCTCAACCATCTTCCCTTCTTTTGTGGGGCATACGATAGCGGTTCATGACGGAAGAAAACACGTACCTGTGTATGTTACGGAAGATATGGTCGGACATAAGCTTGGGGAGTTTGTAGCCACGAGGACTTATCGCGGACATTCGTCATCCGAGTCAAAGTCAGGTGTTAAGTAGGGATAATTAGTAAGGAAGGAGGTCAGTAATCCATGGCAAAAGGACATAGATCCCAGATAAAAAGGGAAAGAAACGAAAACAACAGGGAAAAGAGACCGCACGCTAAATTATCCTACGCGAGAATTCCTATACAGAAAGCTTGTTTTGTATTGGATGCCATCAGGGGGAAGAATATTGATGAAGCGGTAGCGATACTCTCATATAATCCGAGACATGCATCGGAGGTGATACTGAAGCTCGTTAATTCAGCGATCGCTAATGCGGAGAATAACAATGGAATGGATCGATCAAAGCTTTATATTGCTGAATGCTATGCCAGTCAGGGTCCCATGCTCAAGCGTATACAGCCAAGGGCTCAGGGGCGTGCATACAGGATATTAAAGAGGATGAGCCACATTACAGTTGTACTGGATGAAAGGAGCTAATATATGGGACAGAAGGTTAATCCCCATGGCCTCAGAGTAGGTATAATAAAGGATTGGAGTTCGAGGTGGTTTGCACCCGATACAGAGTTTGCTGATAATCTGGTGGAAGATTATAAGATCAGAGAGTTTCTTAAGAAAGAACTGTATCAGGCTGGTGTTTCCAGAATCGAGATAGAGAGAGCAGCCGGCAGAGCTAAGGTTATCATGTATGTTTCTAAAGTCGGTATCGTAATGGGTAAAGGCGGAACCGAAATCGAGAAGACAAAGAAGAAACTGCAGAAACTTTCAAAAGATAGTCTTGTTTTGGATGTACGTGAAGTAAGGCGGCCTGATAAGGATGCACAGCTTGTTGCTGAGAACATAGCAGGTCAGCTGGAAAATCGTGTATCGTTCAGGCGAGCGATGAAATCTGCGATGCAGAGAACCATGAAGAATGGTGCAAAAGGAATAAAGGCCAGTGTATCCGGCAGACTTGGCGGTGCGGATATTGCAAGAAGAGAGTTTTATTCCGAGGGAACCATACCGCTTCAGACATTAAGGGCGGATATCGATTATGGTTTTGCAGAGGCTGATACCACGTACGGAAAGATAGGTGTAAAGGTTTGGATTTACAAGGACGAGGTACTCGGTAAGCATAAATATGCTGTGTCCGAAGATGATCTGCCTGAGGATCCTAACATGAGAAATAACAACAGAAGAAGGAATAACAGGAGGGAGGGTGACAGATAATGTTAATGCCAAAAAGAGTGAAGCATCGTAAGCAAATGCGTGGAACGATGCGAGGCAAGGCGAATTCCGGCAATACCATTGTATATGGTGAGTATGGCATAGTTGCTCTCGAACCGTGCTGGATTAAGTCAAAGCAGAGAGAGGCAGCCCGTGTAGCTATGACAAGATACATCAAGCGTGGAGGTCAGGT
>CADCRB010000188.1 GCA_902803745.1 uncultured Lachnospiraceae bacterium | reverse complement strand
TCATCCAAAGCTATTCGACTGAAATAATATAATAATAGACAGGCTCTCTGCCTTCATGTATTTCAACATCAATGTCAGAATACTTGGCTTCTATCATGCGCGAAAGCGCTTTTGCCTCACTCTCCCTGATATCCTCTCCATAGTAAATACTTATCAGAGATGAATCGTCATCTACCATTCTGTAGATCATCTCGAAAGCTGTACCGAGAATATCAGAACCCACCGCCAATATTCCGTCATCTCCGATGCCCATGATGTCACCCTTTTTTATTACCTGTCCGTCAAGCTCGGTACTCCTCACTGAATAGGTGACCTCTCCGGTTTTTACCCCGGATATGGCTTCAAGCATTGCTTCCTTATTGTCCTCGGAACTGCTCTCAGGAAGGAAACTGATAAGGGCTGTTATCCCCTGCGGGATAGTCTTCGTAGGGATCACTATAACTTCCTTGTCCTCAGTAAGAGAAGCCGCCTGGTTAGCAGCAAGTATGATATTTTTATTGTTAGGAAGTATAAAGACCGTCCTGGCATTTATCCTTCCCACTGCCTCAAGGATATCATCTGTGGAGGGATTCATTGTCTGTCCCCCGGAGATGATCTCATCGGTTCCAAGCTCCCTGAATATCTCATTAAGGCCGTCACCTACAGAGACTGCGATAAAACCAAACTCCTTTGGATCGACAGCGACATCAGGATTGTGCTCTGCTATACCGGATATGGCTTCATCAGAAATGATATTATCACCGTCTGTCCCCTGATCAAAACCTGCTGAAACGGCCTGAGGCCTGATCGGACCGTTTGCCGTGCCTGCCGGTCCGGAATGATCCATCTCGCTCTCAGGTCTTTCCACATATTTGTTCCCATCAAGCTTGAAAAGTCTCTCCTGATGCTCCTCTCTCATATTATCTATTTTCATGGATGTGAGGGCGCCATAGGTCAGTGCTCTCTCGAAAGCAAGTCCCGGATGATTGGTATGGACATGTACTTTTACAATATCATCATATGCCACACAGACTATGGAATCGCCAATTGATTCAAGATATCCCTTAAAATCAGCCTCCGTTTTCTGATTAAAAACATGATTCAGCATGATGATAAATTCAGTGCAATATCCATATTTAACTTCAGCTCCGGCCACTGCGTCACGGTTGATACTGCCTGAGCTTACGCCGGTAGCGGCCTCCAGATCAGCAGCTGTGAAGTCTGACGCCTCACCCAAAAGGGCCTTCTTTGCTCCCTTAAGTACGCATACAAGTCCCTGGCCGCCTGAATCAACAACCCCGGCCTGCTTAAGCACCGGAAGCAGCTCGGGAGTCTGACCAAGCACATATTCCGCATGTGCGATAACTGCCTCGGCAAAGGATTCGATATCATCTTCCTTATCGCAAAGCTCTGATGCTTTTTCGGCTACTCCCCTTGCGACAGTGAGGATAGTACCCTCCTTAGGCTTCATAACCGCTTTGTATGCAGTCTCGACACCTTTATTAAATGCCTGTGCTATCAGAGGCAGATCGACTGTCTCGTGATCCTTTATTTCCTTTGTGAACCCCCTCAGAAGCTGGGATAATATCACTCCCGAATTTCCTCTGGCTCCTCTTAGCGATCCTGAAGAGACCGCCTTGCTAAGAGCCGCCATATCAAAATCATCTCCAAGGGCAAGTACTTCCTTTGCTGCTGACATTATGGTCAGAGTCATATTAGTTCCGGTATCTCCATCCGGAACCGGAAAGACATTCAGATCATTAATTATCTCTTTATTCGCCGCCAGCTCTGATGCTCCGGCAAGAAACATCTTCGCGATCGAGCCCGCATCAAGTGTATTTGCCTGCATCAGTCTATCACCCTTACCCCTTCGACATAAATATTGATCTTATCGACCTCGAGTCCGGTGAATTCCTCAACCTTATATTTAACATTGCTCATAAGATTGTCAGCTACTGCCTTAATACTGACACCGTAAGCTACTATAACATGAAAATCCAGTGTGATCTTGTTGCTGTTGATCGCAACATTTATCCCATGAGACAGACTCTCACGTTTCAGAAGACGAACCAGACCGTCACGCATCGAGTATGTCGCCATACCTACAACACCGAAGCACTCCATAGCCTCGGTTCCGGCAAGCTGTGCTATTGCTTCCGTATCTACTGATATATTTCCAAGATCAGTGCTCATTCTGGCTTTCATTTCACATCCTCCTGTAAATAAACGATTCTAAATATCCTGTACAAACCGGTCAGCCAATAATCATATCAGCTCAACAACCTTGATATCTCTCTGCTGGGAAAGATCTACAATATCCTCCTTACATTTTATCACAGGTCTGCCGATAGCGCCGCTGTTATTCATTATTACCTCTCCGGTCATACCGTTGGACAATCTTACATTATTTCCTATCATCTCGTCCATAATGTGTGTAAGAAACGTGGTAATATAAGCGATATCGTACTTAAGGAACATCTCCTCCTTGATTATCTCAACCACCTGATACGGATTCATCGGTGCCCTGTATGTTCTGGCGCTCGTCATAGCCTCATAGACATCCGCTATTGCTATCATGCTGGCCATAGGATCTATATCCACTCTGGAAAGCCCCTGTGGATAGCCGGAGCCGTCGCAGCGTTCGTGATGCATAAGAGTCGCATTCAGGATGTGCTGATCCAGGCCGAACTTGCTTAGCATATGATAACCGAAGAAAGCATGTGTCTTCACCAGATCAAACTCCATTTTGTTGAGCTTTCCCGGTTTCCATATTATGTCGTTGGGAAGCATGAATTTTCCTATGTCAAAAAGAAAACCTGCATAAAGGAGCGTCTCGCATTCATCCGGAGGAAGCCGCAGCCATTTTCCCATCTTTTTGCATATCAGGGCTACATTAAGACCATGGGCATATGACAGATCCCCCTCATCATGAACCATGATATTGATATAAGAAAAAAGCCGCTTTCCCGAAATAGAATCCGGACAGAGTGCATCAGCGATGGCCTTCAGGTCTTCGAATCTGAAGGGTACCTTTTTATAGATAAAAGAATCAACAGCCACCTTATATGCCGCAAGATTTGCGGTGTATTTAAGCTGAAACTCCTTGAAGGCTTCAGATACACGGATCTTTTCATAATATGTCTCCGCAAGATCCTCCGCCTCAATTATCTGTACGGTAAAGAGCTTAAAAGCTTCAAGCTTTGCCTTAACAATATGATCTACAACAGTGCCTTTTTTTATGGCTACCTTATCTCCGACCTTTATATCTTCTGCAAGCTGCATGCCATCCTGCAGAGCCATAACAGCAACAGTCTTCATTGAAATCCTAACCTCAATTCCTGAATCAATTCAACGGCATCAATACATTTAGTAAATCCGCCACACAAAAACACATCATATAGTATAATTATACCCATATTCAAAGTCAACACAATTCACAATCCCAAACCTCCACGCCACAGTTTCCAAAGCAGTCGGCTACCCTCTTGCGTATGTCTTCTTTGCTGATGCCTTTTTTGAGGACAACCTGAAGGAATCCACCGCCACCGGCTCCACAGATGGATTTTCCGGCTATCAAATCATCACATACATCAAAAATATAGTCTATAAATGCATTGGTTGCACCATCATCAAGTGATTTCAGAAGTTCAAAATGTCTGCTGAGGCAATTTGCAAATTCATCAATGTTTCCTTTAAGTAGATAAAATCTCATTACAGCACAGTTCTCCTGAATAAGATCCATGCTATGCATCACCGATTTATCATTCCTGATGCATTGGTTCATCTGCTCTCTCAGCACATTTCTGGCAAGTCTTCTCTGCCCTGAAAAAATAAGGACAAACCTTTTATCCAGCATATCAAGTATCTTATTATCAGGATCAGGATATTCAATTTCTATCTTCTGATATGCCCCGGGCTGTGTCGTAAAAAATTTAATCCCGTTTGTCAGTCCTCCGACCTGATCCTGCCAGCCTCCTCCCGCTCCCATCAGCTGTTCGGCAAGAAATACTTTCGCGTATATCTCGTCATCAGACACAGTCCTGCCAAAGAAATTGTCCAATGCCCTTATGACAGCTGCCGAAAGAATACTGCTGGTGCCCAGTCCGGAGCCCTTCGGTACATCCACTCTGGTCTCAATAATAAAACCACCGCCTATCCTCTTACAGAATTCCTCAAGGCTTTCCCCGGTATCTTTAATCGGAATTATCCCTGAAGCCATAAGCACAGCCTTATGCAGTGCAAATGGATCCTGCAGGTTGCTGCAGTTTCTGATCTCATCCAGGTCACTGCACCTGACCGCTTTATCATAGTTTTCCGATTTGAACCAGATTCCGTCTTCCAGCTTTTTTATGACTGCTTTAACCGGTTTTTTACCTTTAAGCAAAACAGATGCGTTCATCATGGTTCCGCCATGTTCGAGACAGTAGGGAGCCGCATCAGAAGGACCTCCGGCAAAGTTTACTCTCACCGGCAGTTCCGCAACAGCCTCATCACAGCAAATCTGAAGTCCTGCGGAGCTGAAATCAAACTGTTTCAAAGTTTCGTCAATTATACATTGGCAGACAGCTCCATATGCCTTGTCTTCATACAATGCTGAAGGGAGCTCTTCACCTTCAAGATTAAGACGTCTGCATACATCTGAAGCAGCCAGATACAGCCTGACATTCAAAGGAAAAGATTCAACATCCGCTTTA
>CADCRB010000187.1 GCA_902803745.1 uncultured Lachnospiraceae bacterium | reverse complement strand
GTCATTGACGATACTTTCATAGTATTAGTTGCAAAAATACACTTCTGCACATATAATCAGTTTTGGATAAAAAACGGCGAAGCCGGATTTATTATACGGGGCTATAGTTCAGCTGGGAGAACGCTTGCATGGCATGCAAGAGGTCGTCGGTTCGAGTCCGATTAGCTCCATTATTTATTACACAGCCTGTCTTATTCACCCTGGATCAGTAAGCAGAGAGAAGGGCATCATGACCATAAAGATAAAATATTTTTCTGAAGAGATAGAAAGACTGAGATATATCGACGGGAAAAGTGACTGGATCGATCTCAGGTCGGCGGAAAATATAAGCCTGAAGGCAGGGGAATTTCATCTTATCCCGCTTGGAGTGGCAATGCAGCTGCCGGAAGGATTCGAAGCGCATGTGGTGCCGAGATCCAGTACCTTCAAGAATTTCGGGATAATCCAGACCAATTCATGCGGTATCATAGACGAGTCATATTCAGGAGACAATGACCAGTGGTTTATGCCGGTATATGCATTAAGGGATACTGAGATCCACATTAACGACAGGGTCTGCCAGTTCAGGATATTTGAGCATCAGCCGGCCATAGATTTTGAGGAAAGCGATCACCTGGGCAACGCAGACAGAGGGGGCTTCGGAAGCACCGGCAAAAGATAGAGGGGACAGGTAATATATGAGCATAATCAACGAAAAGAACGATCTTTTTACCAAGAAGCTTGCCGTGGCGCCGCTTAAGCTTCTCGTTATGCCGAATATAAAGGAGCTCGGAGATAAGATCGATGAGTATCTGGTAAGCTTCAGAAAAGAAAGATTTCCTGACGGGATAGATGATCCGGAGCATCAGGGATATGTGGCGGATTCTTATGAGACATCTTTTTCCCTTCCGAGATTTGGATCGGGAGAGGGCAAATGTGTCCTCGAGGAGAGTATCAGGGGTAAGGATCTCTATATCCTCACAGATGTTATTAATTACAGCATGACCTATCAGATGAATGGTTTCCGCAACCGGTATTCACCGGATGACCATTATCAGGACTTAAAGAGGGTGATAGCGGCAGTGGCCGGCAAGGCACATAGGATATCGGTCGTTATGCCTTTTATGTATGAATCCAGACAGCATAAAAGATCAGCCAGGGAATCACTTGACTGCGCTATGATGATAGAGGAGCTCTCCGATATGGGGGTGTCTGATCTTATGACCTTTGATGCCCATGATCCTTCGGTGCAGGCAGCTGCTCCCCTGTGCGGCTTTGATAATTTTACTCCCTTCTATCAGTTCCTCAGGGCGCTGCTTCAGGGTGAGGACGACCTGATGATAGATGCTGACCATGTGGTGGTCATATCTCCTGATGAAGGAGCGCTTAACAGAGCCATATATTTTGCCACGGTCCTCGGTGTAGATACAGGAATGTTCTATAAGAGGCGTGATTATGCTCATATTGTTGACGGCAAGAATCCCATAGTGGCCCACGAATTCCTGGGTGATTCCGTAGAGGGCAAGGATGTAATAATAGTAGATGATATGATATCTACCGGAGGCTCCATGCTCGATACCGCCAGACAGCTTAAGAATATGAAGGCCAACAGGGTGTTTATCTGCTGTACCTTCGGTCTTTTTACCGACGGACTCGGGCTCTTTGATGATGCCTATGAAGAGGGCGTCTTTGACAGGATAATAACGACCAATCTGCACTACCGCCGGCCGGAGCTGCTCACGAGGGAGTGGTATATCGAGGCCGACATGAGCAAGCTTATAGCTCAGATCATAGATTTCTCCAATCACGATATGTCAATGGATAAGGTTGGCACTCCCACTGAAAAGATCAGGGAGATACTGGCAAGCTACAATGAACGGATCGACATCTGAACGGTGTCAGATCTGACTGGTCGCGACCTTGGTGATGTCTGCTGATAATTCCGGCAAGATAATAAAAGATGTAGCTGAAGGTTCGGCAGCCTGGGAGGCAGGAATAAAGGCTGGTGATGAGCTCTGTCTTATCAACGGCTCCGGTATCGAAGATATCTTTGATTACCAGTATGAATGCGCTGATACCGAAGTTGAGATGACCATCCGGCATAAGGATGGCAGCGAAGACACATATTTTCTCGAAAAAGCCGAAGACGAAGACCCCGGGCTGATCTTTGATGACGGTATAATGGATGATTATAAAAGATGCAGGAATAAGTGCATCTTTTGTTTTATTGACCAGATGCCCGCGGGTATGAGGGATACGCTGTATTTTAAGGATGATGACAGCAGGCTTTCATTCCTTCAGGGCAATTACGTGACCCTGACCAATATGTCGGATCAGGATATTGAGAGGATCATAAGATATAATCTGGAGCCGATAAACATCTCGTTTCAGACGACGAACCCCGGGCTTAGAAATAAAATGATGGGCAACCGTTTTGCGGGCGAAGCTTTGAAAAAGGCTGAAAGACTCTTTGAAGCCGGGGTGAGGATGAACGGGCAGATAGTGCTCTGCAGGGGAATAAATGACGGGGCGGAGCTTGACAGGTCGATATCAGATCTGTCGCGATATATCCCGCATCTTGAGAGCCTGTCAGTGGTCCCGGTAGGGCTTTCGCGGTACAGAGAGGGCCTTTATCCCCTGGAGCCCTTTGACGGGGAAGCGGCGACACAGGTGATCGGGCAGATCGAGGACTGGCAGGACAGGATATATAAGGAGCATGGCACGCATTTCGTGCATGCCTCTGACGAGTGGTATCTTACCACAGGGAAAGATCTTCCGGAAGCCGGGCGGTATGACGGCTATCTGCAGCTTGAAAACGGTGTCGGTATGGTAAGGCTTCTTCTGGATGAAATAGATGAGGAGCTTGGGTCACTAAAGACAAGCCGCAGGAAGGATTCCTTCAGTATAGCGACAGGGCAGCTTATATTCCCCGTGATTAAGGGGATAGTTGACAGGATGAGGGAATATTTTCCTGATGTAGATGTGAAGGTGTATCCTGTCATCAATCATTTTTTCGGAGAGAGCATCACGGTGTCGGGACTGCTCACAGGACAGGATATAGCAGATCAGCTAAGGGATAAGGAGCTTGGCAGCAGGCTTTATCTTCCGGAGAATCTTCTCCGCTCACGCACGGAGACGCTGCTTGATGATATGACTCTTTCCGGTCTCAGTGATGCTTTACAGGTTCCGATAGGTATTGTAAAATCAGACGGTGTTTCGTTTGTGGATATTTTCAAGGGTAGGATATGAAACCTGTTGTAGCGGTCGTAGGAAGACCGAATGTCGGAAAATCGTCTCTCTTTAATTATCTTGCAGGAGAGCGCATAGCGATAGTAAAGGATGAACCCGGTATTACCAGGGACAGGATATATGCCGATGTCGACTGGAACGGGAGGAGCTTTACTTTGATAGATACCGGAGGCATAGAGCCTGATTCCGGTGATCTGATGCTGTCCAAGATGAGGGAGCAGGCGCAGATAGCCATAGATACCTCGGATGTCATTATCTTTATGACTGACGTTCAGATGGGGCTTACTGATTCCGATGACAAGGTCGCGGATATGCTCAGGAAGTCCCGCAAGAAGGTCGTGCTTGCCGTAAACAAGGTTGACTCCTTTGATAAGTATGAAGCGGATGTATATGAATTCTACAATCTGGGCCTGGGTGATCCAATCCCGATATCCGCAGATCAGCGGAAGGGAGTCGGAGAGCTTTTGGATGAGGTCGTTTCCTATTTCCCTGAGAAGAGGTCTGATGAGGAAGAGGATGAAAGACCCCGGATCGCCATAGTAGGCAGGCCCAACGTTGGTAAGTCTTCGCTTATAAACAAATATCTGGGTAAGGACCGCCTGATAGTTTCTGATATCGCCGGAACTACGAGAGATGCCGTGGATACCGTGGTGAAGAGGAACGGCAGGGAATATATCTTTGTGGACACGGCCGGACTCAGAAGGAAAAACAAGATAAAAGAAGAGCTTGAGACCTATATGGTGGCCCGCACCGTATCAGCGGTAGAGAGGGCAGATATAGTGGTGCTCGTGATAGACGGTACCGAGGGCGTGGCAGAGCAGGATGCCAAGATCGCCGGCATAGCGCATGACAGGGGTAAAGGTGTCATCATTGCTGTCAATAAATGGGATGCAGTGGAAAAGGATGATAAGACCATCTATAAGATGAGCAGGGATATCATGCAGACTCTTTCCTTTATGCCGTATGCCGAGATACTTTTCATATCCGCAAAGACCGGACAGAGGACGGAAAAGCTTTTTGAGTCAATAGATACGGTCATAGCAAACCAGAGCCTGCGTATACAAACGGGCGTTTTGAATGAGATAGTCAGTGAGGCTGTGATGCTTCAGCAGCCGCCCTCTGATAAGGGAAGAAGGCTGAGGGTATTGTATGCGACACAGGTCGCGGTAAAGCCTCCTACGATAGTGATCTTTGTCAATAATGCAAAGCTTATGCATTATTCATATACGAGATATCTTGAGAACCGTATAAGAGATGCTTTTGGATTCCAGGGTACACCGATACGGTTTTTGATAAGGGAAAGGAAGACAGAAGGATGATAATGAGAGCAGTCTGCCTTGTCATAGGCTATGCCTGCGGGCTTTTTCAGACAAGCTATATTTACGGAAAGATGAAAGGGATAGATATAAGACAGCATGGCTCCGGAAATGCCGGGACCACAAATATGCTGAGAACCCTTGGTACCAAGGCCGGATTGATCACATTTTTCGGGGATGTATTCAAATGCATAGCTGCTGTTCTTATTTGCCT
>CADCRB010000186.1 GCA_902803745.1 uncultured Lachnospiraceae bacterium | reverse complement strand
GTAAATACCAGCGGATCGCTGTAGCCCCTTATCGCTGCCGTAGCGAGAGTAAGGACTGCGAAGGATCCGATATATACGGCAGGTATCCTGATCTCTATGACCTTTAAGACCACCAGGAAAAGTCCGCCGGCTATAAGGCAGAGCGCTGAGGTCTCTCCAATGACTCCGCCCACGTTTCCAAGGAATAAAGCCCCGAGGTCAAAATGCTCTCCGAGCTTAAGATAGGCCAGAGGAGTCGCTCCCGACAGAGCATCTGTCGTGGCACGCACATTCCAGAGCGTGGGAATAAAACCGCCGTTTGACGCGTATGTCGTCATCTGTCCGGAAAATGCTATGAGCAGGAAGCATCTGGCTCCCAATGCGGGATTCATGAAATTCTGTCCCAGTCCCCCGTAGAGCTGCTTTATCACTATGATGGCAAATACAGCTCCGAGCACCGGGATCCACCAGGCTATCTCCGGAGGCATGTTCATCGCAAGAAGTATGCCGGTCAATGCCGCACTGAGATCGCCAATCGTCACCTTCTTATGAAGGAGCTTTTCATAGGCATACTCGGAAAGGACCGCAGCGCACGGTGTCAGCACCAGTATAAGAAGCGCATGCAGTCCGAAATTTAATACTCCGAAAATGCAGGCCGGCATCAAAGCAAGGATGACTGCCAGCATTATCTTCTGTGTAGTTATATTGTCTCTTACATGAGGTGAGACAGAAACCTGATATTTATTCTCCATTCCAATCTCCCCTCCTACTTTTTCTTGCTCGCCATCAAGGTACGGCGCATCGCTTTGATATTTGCAGCCAGCGGTCTCTTGGCAGGACATGAGAAGCTGCAGGAGCCGCACTCCACGCACTCCAGCCCGTAGGCTTTCTCAAAGCTTTCCATATCCTTATGCTCAGCAAGGTCGCAGAGCAGATACGGCTCAAGCCTTGCGGGGCATCCTCTCACACACCTTCCGCACTTTATGCAGGGAGTTTCTTCCTGCTTTGAAACGGCATCCTCAAGGAAGCAGGTGATGGCTCCAGAGGTCTTGGTGACGGGGATATCAAGGTCATACAGGGCAAAGCCCATCATGGGTCCGCCGGATATAAGCTTCTCGGGCTTTCCCTTGAAGCCTCCTGCATCATCTATTATCTCCTGATATGACATGCCTACAGGCACTTCGTAATTTCTGGGATTCGCGATGGCATCTCCGGATATCGTAAAGACCCTGTGGATCAGCGGTCTGCCGAGAAGCACTGCGTCATGGATCGCTATGACTGTATCAATATTGTCCACCACGCAGCCTGCATCAGCAGGGAGCATCTTTGAATTTACTTTCCTGCCTGTGATGGCATCTATCAGACAGCGCTCCGCGCCTTCAGGATACTTGGTCTTCATTACCGCGACACGCATCCTGCTATAGCCCTTCACTGCTTTTTCCATCACGGTAACGGCTTCGGGTTTATTATCCTCTATGCAGATGACACCCTCTGCATTGTCAAAAAGCTTCAATATACAGTCAAGTCCAAGCACTATCTCATCCGGATGCTCCAGCATGCAGCGATAATCTGAGGTAAGATAAGGCTCACACTCCGCTCCGTTTACAAGGACATATTCTATCTTGTCAGGCTCCTTGGGTGAGAGCTTCACATGAGTCGGGAATCCTGCTCCTCCCATTCCTACGACCCCTGCCTTCTTAATGCGCTCGAGGATCTCTTCTCTGCTGAGAAGATCCTCGGAATTCGCGGGATCATCCGGGACCGCCTCAAAAAGCTCATCATTTTCGACAATGACGGCATCTACCATATCACCTACGGCATTTCGGCGCTTCTCTATGGCCTTTACCGTGCCTGATACGGATGAATGCACCGGCGCCGAAACGAAGCCTCCGGCTTCTCCTATCATCTGGCCCTTCAGCACCCTGTCGCCCTTTTTCACACATGGCTTAGCCGGAGCGCCTATGTGCTGCGACATAAGAAAGACCAGCTCTTTTCCGGGCTTCAGTTCCCTTATCGGCATATCCTTCGAGAATTCCTTGCCGTCATAGGGATGCACACCGCCCTTGAAGGTGTATAAACCCATTTCCTGCCTCCTGTAATTACGCTAGTTTATTATCTGACTAACTCCGGCCGGATGCGAATCCCGTAAGTGCCAATAATACAGGCACTAACGTGATTCAGCTCCTTGTTTATGGAAGTTTCAATCTATTAAGTATACCATATTGCAGATACTTTTTGTTAATTTTCCATTGAAAAAGGAGGCAGAGGATGTTTCCCCTGCCCCCTTTTCTTAATGAAAAAGAAGATAGTGTATTATGATGGGATTACTTAAGTAATGCAAGACGGTCAGGATCGTCCTTGAATACGTCCTTCGCATTGTCCTTTGTGACGACTACGGGATCCAGCTCATAGATAGAAACATCGATCTTACCGTTGTTTGCTGTCACATCGGTAGCAGGCATTCCGTTGCCCTGCTGAAGAGAATCAATTATCTCGATAGTCTTTGCTACAAGGTCCTGGGTGGGCTTTGCAACTGTGCAATACTGCTTGCCCTGCCATACCCATTCAACTGACTCATTCTCTGCATCAAGTCCTGTCACTACAGGAATGGGCTGACCGGCATCCTCACAGGCTGTGATGATGGCACGTCCGATACCGTCGTTAGGTGAAAGCACGCCGTGGATCTCCTTATCGCTGTAGTTTCCTGCAAGAAGGGAATCCATTCTCTTCTGAGCCTTTGAATTGTCCCAGTCCTCGGTAGCGCACTGTGTGAAATCGGTCTGGCCTGATACTACTACAAGGTTTCCTGCATCTATCTCAGGCTGAAGCACTGACATAGCTCCGGTGAAGAAGTTGGGAGCATTAGGATCAGCAGGGCCGCCGCCGAAAAGCTCGATGTTGTAAGGGCCTTCACCCTTGTTGGCCTTAAGTCCATCAAGGAGAGCCTGTCCCTGCATTTCACCGGTACGAACACTTCCGAACTGAACTACGCCGTCAACTGCATCTGTATTCTCAATGAGACGGTCATAGCCTATTACATAAACGCCTGCATCTCTTGCCTTCTCAAGAACTGATCCGAGCTGTGTGCCGTCGATGGGGCCTACAACGATGACCTTTGCACCATTCTCTATCATGGACTCTATCTGCTGCTGCTGCTGGGGAACCTTCTGGTCTGCAGCCTGTACAATAGGCTTGTAGCCCTTTGCTTCGAGCTGCTCTGTAAACATCGTCTCAGCTTCCTTCCAGTTCTGTGTACCCAGCCAGGGAAGAGAAACTCCTATGGTAGCGCCTGCATCAAATCCGCCTGCTGCAGAAGCATCACCTGTATCTGCTGAAGCATCAGCGGGTGCTGCCGTGTCAGCTGCTGTATCAGCCTGCGCAGGAGCGCTGTCTGCTGAATTCGTGCTTCCTTCACGTCCTCCGCATCCGCCAAGAGCCATTATTGAAACGGCTGCTGCCAGCATCATCGCCATTACTCTTTTCTTTTGCATTTTCATTCCTCCTTTGAAAACCGCTTTAGCCATAACTTTGACTTTTCCTTTGTATTATTGTTCAGTACAGAGATCCGGGATCCTTCGCATCCTGTACAAAAAACCTCTTTAAGATATCCGTATCACTTATTCTTTTTACCAAACAGCTTGTCTATGATGGACTCCTTGCCTGCCCTCTTGTTGTAAACATCGAAAGTAACTGCCAGAAGGAGCACAAGTCCCTTTATAACCTGAGTCTTGTCAGCGCCTACACCCATAAGCATGAGTCCGTTATTCAGCACTGCCATGACCATACCACCGACCATGGTGGCGAGTATCGTGCCTACGCCTCCGGAAACCGAT
>CADCRB010000185.1 GCA_902803745.1 uncultured Lachnospiraceae bacterium | reverse complement strand
GTAGTGGTACTGGTCACGGAGTTTGCTATCTTGATTATATTCGCTCCGATATCTCCGGCATGTAATCCCGAGGCTCCCTTCGACAGATTATATATTCCGTATATTGCCGACAGAAGGCTGCCCACGGCATTTATCCCGGACGTAGTAACGGTTCCTGCGAAAAATTCGGTAGCTGCAAGGGAGCTGTCCTTCAGCTTCCATCCTCCGCCCCCGGCACCCGGGATAAGCTGCATCCCCTTTGATACTCCTTTCAAGACAGTGCCTGTCTTTTCCGCAGCCATTGATCCGTACTTAGTGTAATAATCTATATTCTGCGAAATCTCAGTGGGATTGGTATCCGGCCGGTTAGTGACACCCGGTTTCAGTTTCAGGTCTTTCTCATTGATCTCTCCATAGCCTTCCGCCTCGCCCACCGCAGTGTCCGCAGCAATAAGCTCCTTCAAATCCGAGGCCGCTTTGTCTTTTAGCACATTAAGCTCTGCCTCAGTCTTCGCATCCTTCTTACCCTTCTTCAGATATTCGGCAGCCTTATCCCTGTATGTTTTGGTACTGCGGAAAACCTCACCGAGCGCATATGTCCGGTAAGCAACCTTGTCCTTTTTAAGCTCCTGAAGCTTCTCGGCCTTCCCGTTCTCCTCAATGCTCACAGGCTCTGTACAGTCCACGATCAGATCCTTGTATTCCCTGTTTATCTGTGTCGCCTCGGACAGCTTATTCATAGCCACATACTGTCCGCTGAGATGGGAAATAACCTTAAACCTGGTATGCAGCATCTCGGACTTAAGCTTATCCAGATCAGGAATATAATCCTGTGTCTGGGATTGATAAACATCCATGATATCCGGGTTCTTACGCTGCCTGGTCTCTATCAGATAATAGATAAAGAGTCTTTCTCTCTTAGTCTTGTTAAGAAGCGCCGTTACAGCCTCTCCGTGATGATTTCTCGCACCTACTGCCCAGCCGGCTACTCCCGCATTATTGTAGTTTCTGACAAACCACTGATCTATAGCGTCGATTGCCTTAAGCTGTGCTGTGGACAATCCCTTATCCGTATCCTTTTTCAGTTCCCGCTCCTGCTTTTGCCTGCTGTCCATGGCATCGGCATGAAAATGGGCGATCTTTGCGAGCGGATCGTTAAAGCCTGTCCTATGGTCTTCATACCTCGAAATGACTGCGTTCTGAAGCTTATAGTAAGCAGCTGTCCTTATGATCTCGTCCATCTCCTTCGATCGTGTCCTGACAGGATGGCTTGCCTTGTAAATCTCTATGTAGCGTTCATATGATGCAAAAAGCTTAGCCTTATCCCGTACCGTGATCCTGTCACAGCCCTCACGCGCAGCAAAATGCTTTTTCCATTTCTCATAATGCTCATAGAGCTCTTTCAGCTTCTCACCGGCTTTCTTTTTCTCCTTTGAGGTAGTTTCCTCCGGAAAAGCTGCATCCGTCACATTGCCGAAGCCTTTCCCTCCGGTCTTAATGTCAAGCCTGTCATAAAACTCATTGACAAGCTGTCTTATGCTGTCACAGCCCTCTCTTCGTTTCTGGCCTCTGGAAGTATACTGGTGGCCTCTGTGAAGATCATAATAAGCATTCGCCGATTCCGAAAGAATAGTCATCGCCTCCATAAGCTCTTCGATACGGGGTGCATTTTTTTCTTCTCCCGCTCTGGCAATGAGCGCCCTGACTCTATCCGCCGCAGCATGTATCCTGTTATAGCTTACCTCTTCATTCTTTTCGGATTTGAAATCATAATTAAGCTTTTTTAAGATATCGGGGAAGCTTCCGCGCCCCTTAAATATATCCCTGAAGATATCATTTACGGAGATGTCAAACTGTTCATTCTCCTTCTTTTCAGTTTCCTTCTTCTTTGCTTCTTCCTCGGCTTTTTTCTTTGCTTCTTCCTCGGCTTTTTTCCTTGCTTCTTCGTCCGCTTTTTTCTTTGCTTCCTGCTCCTTCAGTAATTCCTCCTGCTCCCAGATAGCAGCATCATCCACGACATCATCAAGCGGCTTTTTCTCCACGGCAAGATTTTTGACAGGAATATAAGACATCTGGGCCATGTTCAGCTTTTCTTCATTATTATCCATCTCTTTAAGGACCGTGACGCCCTTCGTCTGTGATAATGATGTCAGATATTCGTTTATTGATTCCTGCTTAAGGCTGGGTACTCCCCCTTCCTTATACTCAAGGTTTGGATATTCCTTCTCTAACTCTTCAGGCGGTTTCATGTCAGACAGCCAGCTTATCTCCAGCTGTCTGTTAGACTTTACGAAATAATCCAGCTTGCGTGTGACCGGTCCGCTGTAATAGACAGAATCACATACAGTCAGCTCATCGCCCTTGATACCGGTTACCGTTACAAAATGAGGGTCCGTTCCGCCTGAGATCATAACCCCTGCCACTCCGCCTTCGCGGATGATCTCGGCGATTTTATTGGCAAATGCAGCTTTGTAATTTCCCAATCTGACATCTGCGCTCTTCTTTTCGATATTCTCTTTTGCAAAATCGGGAACGTTCAGCATGAATCTGTTCAGCATCACATTCTCTATCTTATTCTCTGAAAGCTTATCCAGGATAAAGTCGCCCATCTCGAATATGGCTCCGGTGGCCGTCTTACCTTCGCCGGCGTATCTGTTGATCTCCTTGATGGCGCTGTAATAGGCCTGCTCCTCGATCCCTGCCTGATTTGTGGCATCAAACTTTCTGATCTCAGGCCTGAAGTTCCTTAAGTCCTTCTGCGTATAACGCCGCTTTACCGTTTCTTCACCCTTCTTCCTTGCTATGAAATGATTAAGCAGGGCAGTTCCCGTGCAGGCAAAGCAGTTATTTGGCTGCTGTTCCTCATAGGCTTGATCCATTCCGGGAATGTCAGTCTTCACATCATGGTAAGTGAAGGGAAGCTCCTTGACCTTTTTCTCTTCGGCCTTTTTCTCCTCAGCTTTTTTCTCCTCGACTTTTTCTTCGGCTATCTCGGCCTGCTTTACTTCAGCTTTTTCCTCTTCGACTTTCTCTTCTGCCTTCTCGGCCTGCTCTTCTTCGACTTTCTTTTCTTCAGCTTTTTCCTCGTCGACTTTCTCTTCTGCTTTTTCTTCTACATTCTCGATCGGCTTTTCTTCTTCAATCTTTTTCTCTTCTGCCTTTTCTTCGACTATCTCAACCGGCTTTTCTTCTGCCTTCTTCTCTTCTACCTTCTCGATCGGCTTTTCTTCTGCCTTCTTCTCTACGACCTTCTCTTCAATGTGCGCAGCAGCCGGCATGCCGAAAAATTCCCTTACCTTCTCTTCTGAGCCAAAATAAAGCTCCCGCTTAAGATAAGGCGGCAGAAACTTATCCAGATCATCAGCCCCGATGAATTTTTTCAGTCTCTCTTTACTCTCAGCGATCTTTGCTCTGCGCGATTCGGAATGAAAACCGCCGGTGTCCTTTTCAAGGTGATACGAAAGCTTTATCAGCTCCTGGAGATAATCCCGCCTTGTCTTGTTGATATAGCTGCCCTTCTGTTTGTACAGGCTGTTGATATAGTTGATCAGACCGGATTTTTTGGCTTTAAGATACTTTTCCTTCTTTTTGAGATATTTCTGGGAATTCGCAGGAGAATCCTGAGGCATTTTTTCAAGCCTCTCCTTCTCCTCCTGTATCTTTCTCAAGGAAGCAGGCGTTGTCAGCGAGCCAAGTTCTTTTCTGAACTTCTCCTTCGCTTCCTCCTTCGCTTTTTCCATGTCAGACTTCTTCTTTTCGATATTGCTGACCTGCTTATTATCTTTTAGAAACCAGGATTCTACTGCCTTCCTGACTGTCTCATGACGGCTGTCCTGCAAAGACACACCCGCTAAAAGTGTTTTTGCCAAAGCGTCATATTCTTCCATATTTCTTATTTTTATCAGATTATTCTGATCGTCAGCGATATAAATCCCCTCATCAAGCTCACCTAAGCCTGTGGATCGGAAAGCTTCCACCTTCCCGTTCTTTTCTGCCAGATAGGTAACCCTCGTGGCCTTATCCTGAGTCTCGTCTGTTTTATCAAGATTTGCTCCATGCCCCCCAGCGGTAAGGATGATACGCTTTGCATTTTTTACATATTGAGGCGTGAAAAGAGCCGGATACTGCGTATGCATGGAATATACGACTGTGGTATCAGCTTCATCTCCAAGGGACATATACCGCTTATCCTTTGTTGCATCCTTCTCATTTTCGGGCGCGTGATCTATCTTGGAGTTAAAGCCGAAATTTTCATATCCTCCGGCAACAGGATCGTACTGTATGAGCTGAAACTTCACCTTATTAAGCAGACGTGGATAGTTGTCGTACACCCACCTTTTAAGGCGCATCGCGCCAAGACCGGAGGCTACTGCACCCCTGCTGTGCCCCTGTATGATGATATTTACCGGCTTTTCCTTTGCAAGCTCCTCATCATCCAGAAAGTCCCACAGATCGAGTTTATTCTTAAGGGTTTCCTTACCAAGCTCGAGGATATATTCCTCCAGTTTGTCCTCTGAGTACTTGCCGGTATTGACCGCATTAGGTCCGCGCATATAGAATCTGGTCTTTTTGGCGTTTTTGTCGTTCACGCTTTCCTTCTTGCGTATGTGGTTCATCTTCTGGCCTTTAAGAGACTCAATCCTCTGGCCATATGTTTCTTCTATCTTTTGGTTATGCCCGCTGTAAAGGGCATTGTAATCCTCTATCTGACTTTTCGTTTTTACAAGCCCGGTCCAGGTCAGAAATCTGTTTTTGTTGTACCAGCTTACAGTTTTTTTATCATGATAATCACCAGTCGTCCCATAGCCTTTCATCTCCTTATGTGGAAGCTGATAATTCATGAAGCCTGAGCCTGCCATATTAAATTCGAGAACGTCTTCTCCTTCCAGGGAAAGTTTGGAACCAAGCGAATGATGAAGAGCTATGTCCTGGTTTTCTGCCTCTCCCTCTTTTTTTATCATCAGTTCATCAAAGGCAGCATAGCGGTCACGTCCCAGATTATTAATGATCGCATTCCTGACATTGACGCGCGGAATATTATGCAGGGTATTCTCACTGATCTTCGCGGTCTCAAGGTGGTATTGCGTCTCATCCATCCGGCGGATAGTATAAAGGTCATTATTCACCCTTGCCTGCTGCTGTTCGGTTACCTGTATAGGAGTCAGAACCTTTCTGAGATTTTTCTGTTCTTCACACATAGTCGTCCACCTGTCCGGTCTCTCTCAATAATAGAAGCCCCTGCGCACCAGTATCGGATCTTTGTCCGGAAAAAGATGTACCGCAAGGGTCCTGTTTCTTTCTGTCCCAATAGAAAACTTTATCTTAGCGCTCTCCGGATAGTTAAGGTAATAATACCCGGCAGTGTAGCGAAGCAGCTCAAGCAGCTCCTTATTTCCCCTTTTTGAAAGAGTTCCCAGCATGACCATGTGAAGATCATCATCCGGAAATCTCTCAAATAAAACCATTGAGCTAACCTCATTTTCGTGTACAAACGCGCAGCTTATGTCCTCTGCATAATCGTCCCTGTCCTCGGATATCATTTCATAATAACCTGAGGTTTCCTTCTCCTTGATAGCCCGTACTGTCTTTATGAAATCCTCCTTTGACAGCTCAGAGATCGGGATCAGATTGATCGGCCTGTCAGGCCCGGAAGCAAGTCTCAGTGCTTCTTCCTTATTCTGCGGACTGATCTCCTTGCGGCAGTCATCCTTGTCAATGACCATTTCCTGAAGCTCTGTCACATCAAAAGAAAAACCCCAAGAAGAGAAAAAGTCCTCTGCCAGATCGTATTCACTGCCTAACGGAATATCGCAGATGATCCCATCTGCCGGATTGTCTTCCAGAATATCCGCGAGCGCATTCATCAGGTCATCGGCCATGCCCTGCTGCCTGTATTTATCTGCCACATAGATCCAGTGCAGGATGATCATCGTGCTCCGTTCACCTCCGATGCTTATGCCGTCCTCCGGTGAAAAAAGCATTATCCCGCAGGCTTCCACTGCACCGTCTTCTCCGGCATCCCCGTCGTTTTCCAAAGGCTCTGAAAGCGCTCCCAGACCCATCCACTCTCCGCTCCTGAAAGCATCCCGCATATCTTCAGGAACAAGCGGAAGAAAATAATCCCTCTCTTTTTCTGTTATTGAAATGATCATGATAATCCCCCCTCTCAGATTTAAAAAAATTATACTAAACACGTTACGATATGTCACCTGACGGCATTTCTGAAACGCTGTATGAAAATCAGTATATTGAGGACCGGTAAAGATTAGTGTAAATTAATTGGGAAAAGAAATGGAGTCAATGAGAATCGTCCCCATTGACTCCATGATTTATACACCACGGGAAAATAAAAGTAATATAAAATATCCATGTTTTATCCTCTGTTCACTAATGAATGATCCGTCACTTCACCCTAGCTGGTATGTGTTCTATCCCTGCTCCCCCGGATGCGTTATCCAGATCCTCATCACTTAAGATCTCCACTGAAGTTTCAATGGTATCCTGTGTGATATCTTTTACTTTTTCATTTGCATTTGCGTTTTTGACTTCTTTATTCAGCTTATCTGTGAGTTTCATATAATTTCCCTCCAATAGTAATAATTACTACCATAAATTTATACGATGAATTTTGAATTGTGGCAGCAGAAAAAATGCTACTCCCGTCCCCTTGGCTCTCCTGCTATCCTGCCTATGATATCCTGATATTTGCTGTGTCCGTGCTCTGAAAAATTGCTGAGCAGCATACCGGTACCGAACATCTTATGGTACATAAGCTGTTTTTTCATATGCTCATACTGGGCTTCTAAAGCACGACGCTTCTCATCTCTGGACTCATTGTGCCTTTCACGCGCCTCCTGAAGCGAAGACCTGATCTCCTCCTTTTTGACTGCATTTTTCTGCTTGCCTTCCTCGATCCTGTCCACAGTCTTCAGCGTGCTGTTTGCTATGACTTCAGACATTCCGTCGCTGAGCTTAAGTATTGCGTTTTCCATATTTTTCATCCGCTCAAGCTGCTTATTTAGCTTAAGTATCGTCATGACGGTAATGATCAGGTCAGCAATGAAGATCAGGTACATTATCACCAGCAGTATCTGTCCGAGAAGTACAGGGATTATATCTATCATCCTGTCAAAGAAAGGCTGGATCACCCTAAGCACAAAGGCTATCGCGAGTCCCCATATGATGCTGAATTGCAGACAGATATATCCGTTCAGGTTAAACTTTCTGTCCCTGTAATCCCACCATCTCGCGTGGAAGAGCTTGTCCAGCATAAAGCCCGCTATCAGCTCTATCAGGGTGGCAAAAATGATACCTACAGCAAAAAGGAGCAGTGAACTTGCTTTTTCAAGATCAGTTTCAACTCCGAGGGTACTCCCGATGACATTCAGTACTGCAAGCACCATTAGGACTCCGCTGCCATATACGGGACAAAGAGGCCCGTTCAAAAAGCCCCTGTTTACCACTTTGCCCATAGTCACGGCATGGTAGCTGACCTCTATCATCCACCCCACGACCGAATAGATCATAAAATACCAGAGAATCTTATAAATTGTCATACCAAATATCATAGCTTTCACCTCATAATTGTATTTTACCAGGTCTCGCTGAAAGCGAGAGCGTGTTCAGCGGAACGCAGAGTACGAAACCGCCCG
>CADCRB010000184.1 GCA_902803745.1 uncultured Lachnospiraceae bacterium | reverse complement strand
GCATCAGTTGCCGCAGATCCTTCGATGGCCGCTGCCATGCTGACCGATGCCCAGGCTTCTGCGATGAGGGATGCGGCAGGAAATCAGATCAGCCCTGTCTGATCATATCACTCAGCTTACTGTCATCACACTCCTTTGCCGGGTCCGTTATAATAAAAACTGAGCATTGTTATATCATCGACCTGATCCACGCCCAAAGCAAAGTCTTCGATGGCATCCATTACAGACTTTACCGTTTCCTCCGCCGGAATATCTTTATTTCCGTTCAACGCTTCCAGCATTCTGTCCGTTCCAAACTGCTCCCCCGCTCTGTCAGCTGCATCCGTCACTCCGTCAGTATAAACAAAGATCCTGTCACCGGGATGAAGTCTGACCTCATGCTCGGGGATATCATCATCCTCCACCAGTCCGAGAGGCAGTGAGTGATCGTACTTGACAAGAGCGTACTCCCCTCCTGCCCTGTAGATACAAGGATGCATATGTCCTGCATTAGAAACGACTCCTTTACCTGTCGAAAGCTCTATGACGACCATCCAGATTGTGACAAAGAGCGCGGCTTCATTACCTTCACAGAGCTCCCTGTTTGCATAGGTCAGGATTTTTGAAGGACTATTATGCGTCCTGGCCAGATTCTTTATCGTAGTCCTGGCTGTCATCATGAAAAGCGCCGCAGGGACACCCTTGTCCGACACGTCAGCGATCAGCAGAGCGATATGGTCATCGTCCATCATGTAGAAGTCATAGAAATCACCTGCGACTTCTTTTGCAGGATACATAGCAGCATAAAGAGAAAAGTCATTACGCTCGGGAAACGGAGGGAATTTTCTCGGAAGTATATTGGTCTGTATCTGTCTCGCTATCTCAAGCTCGGTATGTAATCTCTCCCTTTCACAAGTCATTTTCTGGATGCGCATCATAGTATCATTGATATCCGCTTCCATATCTGTGAGGCTTCTCCACAGATCCTCGATCTCATCTGATGTCCTGATATCAAGTCCTGCAAAGAAATCATTGGATTGTTCTATCTCAGTCTTATCCCTCGCAGTATATCTGGCAGCAGTATCCGAAAGCTCATAGATAGGTGTGATTATGCGTCTTTGCATGAATTGCAGCAGCTTGGTCATCATAAAGATTATCACTGCCAGCATCACTATGACGTATATGAGGGTAAAGAGCCAGATACTTTCTACGACACCGTTGACATCCATATATTCGTAAGCAAGTCCGATAATATCTCCTTTATCGTCCGTCACATCCGAATAATTAGTGATCGTCCATCCACGATCCCTCTCGTGTCTCAGCCTCATGTACCATTTTGAGTTTCTGATCTTTCTGATCCTTGAGATCGCATCGATATTACTTTCACCAATAGTCTCCCATTGTCCGGGGGCATGGCCCCCTTCTCCGTCGATCACAAAGACTATCCTGCTGTTTTCTTCATCCAGAAAGCACAGGACTATACTGTTCAGCTCATTCGCCTCATAGAATTTGTCAAGGACCTCTTTTGCTTTCCTGTACCCCCCTATATCAATGACAGACTTAAAGTAATCCGTGTATTCACCCGCAGAAGGATCTGATCTGATATTTTCCGGAATACTGCCATAAAGATCCTTTGTTCTCTTATACAGATCAGCAAGATCGTCCTTTTCAATAAGAGACATTACATATTCCATATCATCATCCGTATCGCTTTTTATGCCTCTCAGGATCAAATATGGATACATCAGGAGCACGACCACTCCTGCCATGAGCAGCAGCGCGACAGAGCCCGCGATCATTGTAATGTAGATCGTTCTTTGCAGCGGTTTTCTTTTAAGAGAATTCACCTCTGTTATAAACTTATCCTTCTGTTGTCCGTAATGTTCTTTATCCATATATTATCTCACAGCAGCATAACGCCATGTATCACATCATTGCTGCTTTTTATTTTTCCTGTATTTCTTTCCATTGCTTACCGTACGGCCCAGCTCCAGGGTATTGGTAGCAACGAAGGCGCTTTTACCTTTTTCTTCTTTTATCTTTGTTTTATTATCGCCCGTTTCCTTCTTATCCTGCTTTGACAGACTATGTTTATCAATGTTTATTTACTACAGGTCATAATCTGTATTATTCTATCATAAGCAACATAAATATAAAATGAGAGTTGAGCAACATAAAGCATTATGCCTAGCAAGATAATGATACAGGGCACCATGTCGGGTGTCGGAAAAAGCCTCATAACCGCCGGTCTCTGCCGCATCCTGAGCCAGGACGGCTATACTCCTGCGCCGTTCAAATCCCAGAACATGGCCCTTAATTCCTATGTAACGGCTGACGGCCGTGAAATGGGGCGCGCCCAGGTGATGCAGTCCCATGCAGCCGGGCTTGAGCCTGAATATGAAATGAATCCCATCCTGCTGAAACCCACAGGAGATACCCGGTCGCAGGTCATCGTAAACGGCCATCCCATCGGCAATATGACGGCAAGGGAATACTTCGCCTATAAGAAATGCCTGATACCTGAAATAGAGAAGGCATACAGCCATCTTGCCGGACGGTACGATCCTGTCATCATAGAAGGCGCCGGAAGTCCTGCCGAGATCAACCTTAAAGAAAACGACATCGTCAATATGGGACTTGCTAATTTGCTGGATGCTCCTGTGCTGCTCGTGGCAGACATCGACAGGGGAGGCGTATTTGCGCAGCTTCTTGGCACCGTAATGCTGCTTACGGATGATGAAAGAAAACGCATTAAAGGTTTTATCATTAATAAATTCCGAGGAGACCCCTCTCTGCTGGACAGCGGCATTAAAGAGATCGAGGACAGGACCGGCATCCCCGTTACTGGTGTCATACCCTGGATGCCTGACCTTGGCCTTGAGGACGAGGACAGCCTGACGGACAGATTTCACCGCTCCGCAAGACAAGGCGCAAAGCTTTTGATCGCTGTGATACAGCTTCCGCACATATCGAATTTTTCGGACTTTGATCCCTTCGAGCAGAATAAAGACGTATCTCTTTTTTATACAGATGATCCTGCAGATCTTGAAAAAGCCGATCTGATAATCATCCCCGGGACAAAGAATACGATAGGGGATATGCACTTTCTTAAAAGCTCCGGCCTGGCAGATAAATTATGTAAACTTGCAGGATCGGTCCCGATCCTGGGTATCTGCGGAGGATTTCAGATGCTCGGAGAAAAAATAGAAGATCCGGAAGGCGTGGAATGCAGTGACCCTACGGCTGCCTGCGGCTCCGACTCTTCTTCCGGGATCCGTCAGTCCTCCGAGGCAGCAGGTCTGGGGCTTCTGCCAGTCCATACGATCCTTCGTCCGGTAAAGCATCAGACCAGGTCATCGGGAGTATTGAACGATGGGATACAGGGAATTTTCAGCCGGCTCTCCGGAGTAAGCTACGAAGGCTATGAGATCCATGCAGGAGAATCTTTGGGTTTACATAATCCTAGTCCCTCCCTGCCTGTCCTGGTAAGCACAGACCGGAATATCTACGGCACCTACATCCATGGTTTCTTCGACAGGGCAGAGATAACCGGCTCGGTCCTGCAGTCTCTTGCAGGGCAAAAAAAATTGAAGCTCGATCTGTCGCAGCAGCTGGATCAGCGTATCTTCCGCGAATCCCGCTACGACCGTCTCGCTTCAGTCTTAAGAGAACATCTTGACTTAAATTACATATACGGATGTTTATATCCTTGATACCGGAGGGCATCAGGTGTTCAAAGAAGAAATATCATTTTGAGAACATATAGCAGAAAGCCTGCGTCCGTCCTGCAAAAGGGTACTCCTTCAAAAGCCCGGCGATCTCTTCCCTTGCATACCATGCCGATGTGATCTCCTCAAATTCGGAGTCGATATCCTTCCTTATCTCTCCCTTTGCGGTACCCACGATCGTTATGTTTTTCTCATTCGAAAAACCGACCGCCGAATAGCTCTCTCCTATGATATCTTCGATCTTTACAAGCTCGAGGCCTGTCTCTTCATATAGCTCACGCTTTGCAGCTTCCTCTATCGTCTCCCCGGGATCCACTAGACCCGCCGGACAGTTATATACATAGCATCCTGCCGCAAGACGAAACTCCCTGTTTAGCAGCATGCGCTCATGCTTTTCATCAAACATTACGAGCACCACTGCATCTATCCTGGGATTGTTCAGATCCGCAAGCGTTTTCATTTCTTTGTCGCGGCTTATCATCTCATATATTTTTTCATGGCCCTCCGACGTGGTGTAGGACACGTCATATCTTGTGATAAACCGGCCTTCCTGGACCTTTTTTATTCCATTGAATTTCATACCGGATCATCTCCCGCCTGAAGGATACCCTCCTTAAAGTGTCTGCGGCACAGGGAAATGTAGCTTTCATTTGCTCCGATGAAGACCTGCTCCCCCTCCCGCACTATCCTGCCGTCAGATATACGTGCATTGAAATGCGCGCGCTTTCCGCACCAGCATACCGTGGGGATCTCCTCTATCTTATCCGCCAGCTCCATAAGCCTCATGGATCCCGGGAAAAGCGAGCTTGAAAAATCAGTGCGCAGACCGTAGCATATGACAGGCACTCCGGCGTAGTCCACGATATCAGAAAAGCTCTCCACCTGCTCCTTTGTAAGGAACTGCGCCTCATCCACTATGATGGCATCTATGTCGCTCCAGTCCTTTTTATCCTTGTTTTTTTCAAGAAAATCCTCTACGAATTCACAGCCATACTCAAGTCCCATACGGGATCTCACTACCTTATCGCCGTCCCTGTTGTCCAGAAGGGGTTTCAGCAGGACAGCATTTTTGCCCTTCTCTTCGTAGTTATATCTCACCATCAGCGCATTGGCGGTTTTGGACGATCCCATCGCACCATATCTGAAGTATAATTTTGACATTCTGTTTTCTCCGTATCTGATATCTTATTTTCACCGGATGGCAGATCACTGATCGCAGCAGCTGCACTTGGTGAAGAATCCCTCGTTTAATATATCATCAAGGGATTTGGAGCCGTCAAAAACGACTATTGTGCTATATGTAAGCTCTCCGAAATGGGGACCGTCAACCTTATGAAGCAGGTTTGTCTCTGAGTCGCCTGCAAATTCACCGAATATCGCCGTATCAGGATAGAGATCCCTGAGACCGTCTATCACCTCCGGATGAGTAAAGAGTGCATCATTCACTGCCTCGGCTGAAATGATCCTTCCATCAGGTATGCCTCCCGATCCCGCGCTGTCTCCCACAGGTTCGGATCCCTCTCCCAGCACTTCTCCATTCTCCGTGCTCTCAGATGAAGCTTCCGCATCTGCGGCAGTATCGACGGATGTCTCTGCGGCTTTGGTGCTGTCATCTGCGGTCTTATCAGCTTCTTCTTCTGTCGAAGCCTCTGCAGGAGCATCGCTTTTCTCTTCCTTACTGTCCGCGCTCTTTTCCTGCTTTGCTTCTGCCTTCTCATTAGCGGATAATGAAGCTGCCTCTGATGCTGCGGCCTCTGCGGCATCACCTCCGGCTGCCACATAGCCTGCTTCGTAGCCTTCATCATATCCTCTCTGATAGGGTGGCTTATAACTGCTGCAGGAAGTCATAAGTATGGCTGTCAGGATCAGGACAGATACCGATATTGGTTTCATATTGCTGATAAAACTGCTTTTCATATCCTTAAATATGCTTATCCGAAACCGTATAGGTTCCGTTTTGTATCCTCTTTCTTACATCCTCTATAGGCATTGGCTTTCCGAAGAGATATCCCTGCAGCCTTCCGCAGCCGGCCTTGCGCAGGAAGTCCGCTGCCTCATCGGTCTCGACACCCTCCGTAAGTGAGCGCATGCCGATGCTGTCTGCAAGCTGAATGATCGCATTCAGGATTATCGGGGATTTTTCATTTTTCTCAAATCCCTTGAGGAAGGTCATATCTATCTTGAGCACATCAAACTCAAAGTCCTTAAGTACGTTGAAGGAAGAATAGCCTGCCCCGAAGTCATCAAGCCACATGGCAAATCCATCCTCCTTGATCCTCTTCATAGCCTCCTCGAGCACTCCCATGTTTTCCGTAAGCGCGCTCTCTGTGATCTCGACATGAAGCATATCCTTAGGGATATCATATTTCTCTATGAGATCCTCCAGAAGTCCCACGGCATCCATCAGCTCAAAATCAAGTCTCGAAAAATTAAGCGATACCGGAAGCACCGAAAATCCCAGATCGATCCCTTCTCTCATATTCCTGCATACCTGCTCGAAAATGCAGGCGTCAAGCTTGTGTATCTGTCTGTATTCCTCGAGAACGGGAATAAATTCACCGGGTGACAAAAACCCGTATGTAGGATCTATCCATCTCGCAAGCGCTTCATAACCGCAGAGCTCCTCGCTGTCTGCCCACACCACGGGCTGGTAATATACCTTAATGTATCCGTTCTGAACTGCGCTGTCTATATGGTTCACTATATACTGTCTTTTGTGGAACTCGCTGTCCACATCATCATTATATTCCATATAATTCTTGCCGAATTTATTCTTTATCAGGCTGCAGGCATACCTGGCGCAGTCAATGGCAACCCTCGGGTCAGTGTCGCGGCCCTTGGGCCGGAAGGCTCCGACCTTAAGCTCAAGATATACCTCAGACTCGTTGCTTTTGACTTTCTTGCGCACGAGCTCAGTCTTCTCCATCACCTTGTCATCATCCGTAAATACTGCAAAATGATCATCCGACTGCCTCGCTACCAGATCACCGGGAAAGGCATCACAGATAAGAAGAGCCAGCGCCGTCAGATATTCATTTCCTGCCTGATAGCCGAACTGATCATTATAGGTCTTGAAATTTTCGACATTAAGAAATAAAAAGAGTTTCTTCGAAATGTCAACATCCGGGCTTTTGAGCATCTTCTCGGCTTCCTGATTGAAATAAAAGATATTATGGATCCCGGTAAGATCATCCTCGACCGCCGCCCTCTCCAGCTTTTTATTGACGGCGATAAGGTTCTCGTCCTTTTCCGCCTCATGCCTTCTCTGCTGATAGATACTTATGCTCAGCATAGCCATTACTATCCAGAAGACAAAGTAATTGATCTGGTCGCCCTCAAGCACCCTGCCATTAGTTGCAACATCCAGCTCATACAGCGTGGGATACCACAGACGATAGAAATAAATAAAGCTTACGCCAAGGATCGCTACCGATACGAACGGCTTCCAGATAAGCATGCAGGCTACAAAGATTATCATGGTCACAAAGCATAATATCTGCCTTGATTTGCTCACGTCATACAGCGAGGTCTCGATACCGAAACCCAGACAGATCACGGCAAAGAGTATATTGAGGAGCTGCCCGTAAAAATCATTCCTTTTGCCCTGCTTTGATATCTTTATCTCATATGCAAGATACATAATGGAAAGTGCTGCCAGGATTATATAGTATTTGAGACCGAATAAGATCTCTGCTGTGCCCATTGAGCCGGCATTTTTATACAGGAACCTCCCTGTCATAATAAAATCCAGCAGGAGCACCGCTCCGGACAATATGATGCCCGGTACACGCTTCTTTATATGCTTCGTGTATCTGAAGGAAAATAAAAACAGAACAACAGCCGCTGAAAAAAAGATCAGATAGTTGGTCTCGCCGTCAAAATACTCCCAGAAGGCAAGTCCGGGACGTTTACGAACATATCTTATGATCATCCACAGCTCAAGAATAAGGACAATGAATGACATGTATATGGCTGTCTTTATATTAGTCTCATTAAGGTAGGTGCGCTGGTATTTTGTGTTCTTATTAAAACCAAGCTCCTCCCTGACCCACTTCAGGAATCCCATTACCCCCTCCTGTGCTGCCTCAGCCTCCTACAACGGTAGTACAGTAATTTAAGGAATCATAATATTGTATATCTTTTTTTGATAATATACAATATCTGCACTTACCGGCCGGGATCTTCTATTTCTCGGGTATCAGGCCATCCTCATATGCTGACAGCAGCACGGTAAGAGATGCGATCTGCTCTCTCAGCTCTCTTCCTGTATCCGTATCCTCTACCGATATCCTCTCGCTGGAGGTCTCCACTATCTCCGAATCAGAGACTATGTCGGTTTCATTCCTTATGGCATCCTCTGCCGAAGTAAAGGGTTCATGCGCTACAAGGCGGAGTCCATGCGAATTATATACAAGGGTATATCCCGCTATGCCGGTCTTTGACTGATAAGCCTTTGAAAAGCCGCCGTCAATGATAAACAGCCTTCCTCCGCAAAGTACCGGAGATTCTCCTTTTTTAAGCTCTACAGGCACGTGCCCGTTTATTATATGGGGATCGCGCTCATCGGCAAGTCCGAACTCCTTAAGTATTGAGTTCACCACATCCTCGTTATCCCTGAGATCATAGTAAGGATTCTTTTTCTCCTTATGGGTCTCCTTATCAGCTATCAGATAACTCTCGAAGGTCGCCATCCTGTCCTTGCCGAAGACAGGAGACTTGGCTCCGGTCCAGATGTAATACATATAATCCTGGCCCCGCTTTTTTTCTTCAGGGTCCTTATTCGCATAGTAGGCTTTTCTCGCGAAGGCTTCCAGTCTGTCATAAAGGCTCTTTCCTGCGTAGTTCCTTCCGTCTATTTCCATTGCGAGGAATCTGCCGTTTTCCTCCATGGGCACGCATCCATGATAGAGAAGGTTGCCGTTATAGACCTTGTACATGCTGCCTTTGGAATACAGGAACTTTATATGTTTCTGCAGCTTCTCACTCCTGACAAAGGCTGCCGTGATCCTCTCCATCACTTCCTCCTCCTCGGGAGTGAGCGCATAGGGATCGTCGGGATCTATAGTAGGGAAATCAGAGCAGATAAGAGGATAGGTCTTTCCGTAAAGCTCTACTGTCCCTTTATCAAAATCGATATGCTCAAGGACAAGCCTGTCATCCATTTCAAACTCCGGATGTCTTTTTATCAGCTGTCCCTCGAGCTTCATCTGTATGACAAAGATGGCCTTATGTACCATGACATCCATTCCCATGTCATGCCTGTTGTATTCCTCGCCGGGCCTTATCACGAAGGGATCGCAGTTGGAATCCTTATAGGTCTTCATCGCGAATGTCACCAGCGGCACGAGATTTATCCCATAGCCTTCCTCTATCGTGCCGAGATTGGCATATCTGACAGAGAGACGTATGACTGTAGCCACGGAAAGGGGATGCCCGGATGCCGCTGCCATCCATATGATGTCGTGATTGCCCCACTCAATGTCCACAGAGTGGTACTGCAACAGGGTATCCATTATTATATGCGCTCCCGGTCCTCTGTCATAAATATCACCCACGATATGCAGATGATCGATCACCAGCCTCTGTATGAGATTTGACAGTGCCGTGATAAATTCGGGAGCCTTTTTCAGCCATATGATGGTGGAGATGATGGAGTTATAATATCCCTCCTTATCCTGCACCTCTGCCTTTTCTGTGATCAGCTCCTCTATGACATATGCGAAATCTTTAGGCAGAGCCTTACGGACCTTGGATCTGGTATACTTTGATGCCACACGCCTTGTGAGCGCCACCAGCCTGTGCAGCGTGATACGGTACCAGTCGTCAATATTCTCTTCTTCCTTTTCTATCAGGGCAAGCTTTTCCTCCGGATAATAAATAAGGGTCGCAAGGCTTTTCTTGTCTTTAAGAGTCAGAGTATTTCCAAACTCCTCGTCTATTTTTCGCCTTACAGACCCCGATCCGTTTTTCAGGACATGGATAAACTGCTCATATTCTCCGTGGATATCGGTCAGAAAATGCTCTGTTCCCTTGGGAAGATTTAAGATCGACTGAAGATTTATTATTTCCGTGGAAGCAGCCGCCTTAGTCGGAAACTCCCTGGATAAGCTTTCTATAAGCTTTTGTTCCAGCTCCTCGCTTTTTGACATATTCATCTCCAGTATTTGTATCCGATGATATTACCCCGGCCGGCCTCTTTGGCCTTATAGAGAGCCTTGTCGGCAAGACTCACTATCCCCGGTATATCAAGTATGTCACTTACTTCATGCATATCGACGTAACCTATGCTTACTGATATGGGCACACCTGCTGCTTTGGAGTCATCAGCTATCTTTTCGGACAGCTCGACAAGGCGCTCCTCTGCCTTATCAACACTTACAGGCAGGATCCCCACAAATTCATCGCCGCCCCAGCGGCAGACCTGATTCTCATATCGCACAGCCCGGCGCAGCTTGTCAGCTACGGTTTTCAGAGCTTCGTCTCCGGCATTGTGTCCCTGCTTATCGTTTATCTCCTTAAAGAAATCCACATCCAGAATAAATAGTATGACTTCCTCATAGTCCTTATTCTCATGGTTCTGCTTCCACCAGGTGATAAAGCTGTCCCTGTCGCAGAGCCCCGTGAGCTTGTCCCAGGACGCCTCCTGAAGCCGCCTCCAGAACCTTATCCTCTCTTCGGAGTCTGCATAGATCAGGAGTACAGAGCCTGTATTATCATCGCCGGAGGGTATGGTGAATTCATGACCGTCCTTAAGGGCTATCTTCTCCCAGGGATCCAGAAATCTTCCCTTATGCATGATGCCGTTGGTTGTATTTATTGCTGTAAAAACCGAGGTAAGACCTTCCGTCTCAAAGATCCCATGGTTTCTTGAAACAAATCTGCTGTATACAGGTATCTCCGGCACGCTGGTCCCCGAAGGACGCCCCAGATTCTGCATTCCCTGCAGACGGTATTCGGCTATGTGATGACCTTCACAGACAAAGACAGTAGGCCGCACAGCGATGCCGCCTCTCATGTCCTGATTCCGCTCAAGTATTATTTCTGTAACGTTTTCACTCATAATTCCTGTGTTCATCTTTTTATTATCTGCACATATTTTTGCAAGCAGACAGCCCATATTTTACCAAACAAAGCCTGTTCTTTTCAAGCGCGTGCCTTGGATGCACTCTATTTTTCAGGCGTCTCAGATATCAGTATATTCTTTCCGTGCTGTTTGCCGTAATACATCCGGTCGTCTGCCACTTTTATGATCTCTTCGGGATCTGTGTATTTATCAGCGTATTCTTCGAGACCGATAGTTATAGTGGTGAAGATCCTGTGATTAAAGAAAACCGTCGGATTAGTTTCTATACTCTTTCTAAGGTACTCCATCCTTACTTTTGCAACGGCCATATCGTAATCCCGCATAAGGATGATGATCTCCTCTCCGCCCCATCTGCATATTTCGCATCCGTTCATCTCTCTTTTTATCATCCTGGTAATATGCCGCAGCACCTCGTCTCCGGCATCGTGGCCGTATGTATCATTTATCCGCTTGAAATTATCGATATCACAGAAGGAAATGCAGAAATGAACTTCGCTCTCACTCTTCATAAGAGAATCTATCAGCGGTAAAAAGCCGCGCCGGTTCAGAAGTGATGTCAGTGCATCCTCCTGCGCGTCTGCGGACAGCTGCTTATTCTCCTGCTCGAGGCTGCCTACCTTCATCTCACTTATGTATATATAGTTCGCGTTATAAAAGATCGTCGAAAAGACCATTACGAAATAAGAGAAGATCACAAGAACATTTCTCGCGAAATGACTCATTTCAAAAACCGGGGCTGAATCGACAAATATCAGATACAGGACTACGAATACAGCAAAATTAAGCACAAGTGAAACGACTACATTCCATCTTGCCCATCCCGTAAACAGGAAGCTTCCGAAATATATGATTATCGGGACTATTGAGAAAAGAAAGCAGTATGTACCGCACCGCAGTCCGATATAGTATGTCGAAATAATGGTATAGGCCATAACCTCAGCCTGTATGCTCAGATAAACCGGCATGATATGTCCGGTTTTACATAGAACGATACAGAAGCCATAAACGACAATACTGAGGATATTAAACTGGACCAGAGGCATTATCCCGTCTGCAAGCATGATCCCGAGAAGAGTAACATGCACAAGTCCCATTATGATCACAGTAAACAGGAATCCGTTATGGACTATGAAATGCATAGCCCTGTTGATCATGCTTTGTTCTTTCATTTCAACAAAACGTCCCCTCTATCTCCCTCTCTTTTTTGTTCATGTTTCATACCTCCTCAAAAGTATAAGCTTTATATCAGATAATATATTATAGCACAGGGTGTCAGGGAACATACTATTATCAGTATTTTGACATCACCGACGCCATAAAGCTGTCAACAGGCACGTTCCCCTGCCCCCGCTTACATATGATGTAGCTGTTGATGACCGGCGTGCTGAAATCAAGGAGCGGGATCTCACGAAGCTCCCCCCTCTCCAGATACGGCTCCGCCATGTCCTCCGGCAGGAATGTATACGTATCCTGATGAAGCAAAAAAGGCACGATCTTCATACAGTCGTCAATCTCCAGCTCAAACTGATGGAACCTCGGGAACAGCTTTCTTATATACTGACCGACCTCCTGCAGTGCAAAGTTGCACATCAGATATCTGACTCCCATCAGCTGCTGCTCAGTGATGCCCTTCTTATACCGCTCGTTCGCTGCGTCGGTCACAAGTACAAGCGCATCTTTCTTGTAAAGCTCCGAATGATATCCGGATTTGATGAGCGGCAGATATGTGAATACCACGTCGAGCATGTCAGCCTGCAGCTGCTCCAGCAGATGGCTCGTGACACCGATCGAGATACGAAGCGAATCCCGCGGATGCTCCTTGCGGTATCTAAGGATCTTCTCAGCAAGATGTCCCTCATATATAGAGTCCGCGCTTCCTATCCTGATATGATTGTCAAAATGCTTTGCAGCCGTGATCTCTGCCAGCGATGACTCGGTCAGCTCCATCACATTGCCGGCATAGATACGGAATTTCTCGCCCTCCTGCGTCAGCTCGACCTTGCGGTTAGTGCGGTCAAAAAGGTTCACCCCGAGCTCCCTCTCCAGCTCAGCTATACGGTTCGTCACTGTAGATTGCGCTACGAACAGCTGCCCTGCTGCGCGTGTGTAATTTTTCGTATTTGCGAGAACCAAAAAGGTCCTCAGTCCTTCCAGATCCATACAGCCATACCGTTTTTATTATTCGATAATCGAATAATTACTATCTGTTTTATTCGCTTTACAGATAATATATCAGATGCATATACTGTTTGCAATGTTGAAAAAGAAAGGGGCAGACTAATGCAGGAGATCAAATTAAGCAACAAAACTTTCAAACTTGAGCAGGATCCGTACATCTATCAGCTTCAGGATATCGCGGAGCCTGAGCTTTTCCGCGAGATCTATCCATACACGGAAACACCGAAGATTCCCTTCAACTATCGCCGCGTTCCGGAGAATATGCCCCGCGATATATACATTACCGACACATCCTTCCGCGACGGCCAGCAGTCACGCGCTCCGTACACGACCGAGCAGATGGTCCACATCTACAAGCTTCTGCACAAGCTCGGCGGACCGAATGGAATGATCCGCCAGACAGAATTTTTCGTCTACTCGGATAAAGACCGCAAAGCAGCTGAGCGCTGTCTGGAGCTCGGCTATGATTTCCCGGAGATCACGACCTGGATCCGCGCATCTAAAAAGGACTTCGAGCTCGCAAGATCCATAGGGATAAAGGAGACCGGGATCCTTGTAAGCTGCTCCGACTATCATATTTTCCGTAAAATGGGTTTGACGCGCCGTCAGGCAATGGATAAATACATCGGAATAGTTTCCGACTGCATAGAGGCCGGACTCCGGCCGCGCTGCCATTTTGAGGACATCACTAGAGCGGACTTCTATGGTTTCGTAGTACCGTTTGCCAATAAGCTCATGGATCTTTCGCATGAAAGCGGCATACCGGTAAAGATCCGCGCCTGCGACACGATGGGCTACGGGGTCCCGTATCCCGGAGCAGCACTGCCCCGCAGCGTATCGGGTATCATATACGGTCTGCAGCATCATGCGGATGTGCCTTCTGAAATGCTGGAGTGGCATGGCCACAACGATTTTTACAAAGGAGTTGTAAATGCCGCCACCGCCTGGATGTATGGTGCAGCTGCCGTTAACTGCTCCCTGCTCGGGATCGGTGAGCGGACCGGCAATATCCCGCTTGAGGCCATGGTCTTCGAATACGCATCCCTCCGCGGCACCCTCAACGGAATGGATACCCGGGCCATCACGGAGATCGCAGAGTATCTCGAGAAAGAGACCGGCTACGAGATCCCGCCCATGACTCCCTTCGTTGGGCGGAGCTTCAATCTTACCCGCGCCGGGATCCACGCTGACGGCATGATGAAGGATCCTGAAATATATAATATTTTCGATACCGAAGCTTTGCTCGGACGCGCCCCAAAGGTCGCTGTATCCGCAACCTCAGGCGTAGCCGGCGTCGCTTATCGTGTCAACGAATACCGCGCATCCACAGGGGAGGCGCCGCTGCCCAAAACCTCACCTGTAATACAGCGCATCTATGAATGGGTATGTGCTGAATATGACGGCGGACGCATCACAGTGATCACCGATGAGGAGCTTATCGGCAAATATCATGAGGTGTCCGGCGGAAGTAATTAGCAATATCTAACTATCTAAAAATTAGCAAAATAAAAAATAGACTATTGCATTACGCTTTTCGATGTGCTATTATGTTCCTCGTGAGTTAGTTATATCTAACGCTTACTAATTAATATTTCTCCTAATTAACGAATATCCGCATATGGTTGTGCCACATATGCGGATATTGTTTATTACACCATCTCAATAATTGGATCCCCTGAAGCGGTCATCTATCTTCCATCTCTTGATACCGCTGCCGCCGATATCCGCACCTACTACCGCGCTGTAGTAGCTGTCGCCACGCGGATCGGTGATCACTACAGTGCCAAGATAATAGCCCTTAGGAAGAACCTTCATCTGATAATCCGTGCCGTTCTTTATCTTTATGGTTTTTCCTTTCACCGAGTTTTCAGTATTATCCTCCAGATTGGTTTCTAAATAAAGCGGTGTTACTGTATCTCCATTTTGCAGCTGCAGACTTGATTTGGTATTGTCCATATAATTGGCATTATCTTCTTCCACCTTTCGTACTGAGTTAACCGCCAGCTTCTCTGTGTCCTTATCATAATTAAGGATCAGATATGCCTCTTCACCGTTATATTCGACATGAGCTCTGAACTCAATATCCGAGGCAGTATTGGAGACCACTTCTACATACAGCGGAACATCATTAATATATGGCCACTTTCCGTCAAAGTTGCTTATAAGGCAGCCGTCTCCGTCAAGTTCGAGACCACCGTTGGAGCCATAATCAGTGATAACTCCTTTCTCCTCATTAAGGTTTGCAACCTCAATGTAATAGCCGACCATCAGATTCTGAAGATCCTCACTTACAGGAAGCGAGAAGAACCCGTCTCCTACTGTCGGCTTAGCTTTAGTAAAATCATTGAAAAGCTTGAGATCAAGCTTCTCAGGCTCATTATGTGTCAAAGTCTTCACATATTCAGTCATTTCATCATTAAGACATCCTGCCTGCTTGTAGTAATAAAGAGTCCGGATATTCTCATCATCGACTATGTCATAAATATAATTCAGATACTTAAGCAATCCATTGTAATTATCAACCTGACTTGGGAGATAAACCGCGATTCCAGTGGAGTCACTCACCGAGCCGTTCTCACGATGATACAGCACGGTTTCACCTATGAGCTTCTTGATCCTGCTGCATTCATCGGGATAACTGTCTACCAGGTAATCAACATAATTACCCAGATCCGACATATTAAATACATTGCTGCTATCCATCGCGTATCGCGTTGATCTCATTCCATGACGACCCATTTCCGACAGGACACCAAGATCACTCGAGGCATCGATCAGCTGCTTTTTACAGAGCTCCGAATATGCCTTGAAAAGCTCGGCTGACTTCCCGGCATCCAAAACAGAGAAAGTAACACTATTCTCATAAAACAGGCCGACGTTAACGTTTTCCTGCATATAATAATCAGTATATGCGTCTGCGACCGCGCGGCAAACCTGTGGCGCGCTCATGGTCGGATCATCTGACATTTCCTCAAGGAAGCGATCATATGCCCAGCCGTCTCCGGGCTCTACTTCCTCACTTACACAAAAATAATCTGCATAGTCACTCAAGAGATTTGCAACAGTGAGCTCTGACATAAGGCACGCGTCAAAACCGATGATATCATATGGAGATTTTGCAGGTGACGGACCATAAACTTTTTCAAGCGCAGCCCTGATCTCCTTCATCGAGAATATCTTATTGTAAATTCTGTCATAGCCGTAACCAAACGGTCCGCTGCCGTGATCCCAGAATACAAGCATGTTATGATCGGAGCGGTAATTATCATTACAGAAGGAAATAAAATCCGTAAGTGTCTCCGTCGTAGCAGCTTCCTGCAGCGGGAGATTCTCAACCTCGGTAAATTTGCCCTTTTCATAAACAAAGCGCTGTGTACGGTTAGGATTGACCATCTTATTAGTCCAATGAGTTGCTCCGCCTGTCTGGATCACGATACGAATATTGTCTGACCAGATATCAGAGCAGATCTCGCTGATATCATCGGTTGCAGCCCCTCTTCTGTCAGAAACAATGACATCCTCTGTTACATTGACCGAAGATGCTACAGGTACTACCGGGTAATAGAAAAATGCAGGTATCTCAAGACCTTTTTCAGCCAGTTCTCCTGTAAATCTGTCAAACCGTTTCTGATGCTGTGCATTCACCAGTTCTTCATTTTTTATATTTTTTTCCGTGGTCTGTTCCACAGTTAACTCAGACAGATCTACCTGATATGCATCTTCCAGATCGGATCCGACCATATATACACATATAGTCCAAGTCTCATCTGATCCTATAGCAGGAAAGGCATCGATCTTTTTGTCTCCCTCCTCATCGACAGGAGACATTTCATAGATCATCTCCATTTCTTCGTCACTGATCTCTGCATCCTTTGCGCTGAAATAGAATTCAAGAAAGAGATTAGAAAATGCATCACTTATGGTTTCTTTATACAGTCCAAGACACAGACCTGTGATAATGCAGATCACCAGAAGCACACAGAAAGGCTTCTTTAAATACAGATTCCAGATGCGTACCAGCCACGGAGCATATTTATAATAATCCTTTTGTGCCTGCCGTCTTTCACGCCTGGCAGCCTTCCATTTCTCTTTACGTTCCTTTCTGGTC
>CADCRB010000183.1 GCA_902803745.1 uncultured Lachnospiraceae bacterium | reverse complement strand
TCGTCCGGAAGCTCAAGTGCTAAGGGTTCCTCATCCAGCAGCGGTACAGGTGGATCCTCCAGTACAGGAGGTAGTGGTAACAGGAACTCGGGTACTACCGTTGTGAACAGAAACTATTACGGTAATAACGGAGGTACTGCAGATGAGCTTGAGGATATGCTGAGAGCCGCGCATATCGATTCGATTAACGGTGGTACTGCTGACGGATATCAGGTCAATATTACCAAGAGTGATGAAGCGGAGAGATCCTTCAGAGAGGCTCTGATCAGAAGATATGGCAGCCTTGATAATATCCGTTACTTCTCCATGGATATTGATGTCAAGGATGAGAACGGCAATGATATCGATACCACGGGAATGTCAGTGACATTGACGCTTCCTCTGCCAAGGAGCATGGAGCAGTATGGAACGAATAATAAGATCGCAACAGTAGATTCCAATGGAGATCTGGAGGATCTGAATGAGCAGTTCTCAACCTTGGAGGGAAGACCTTGTGTGACCTTTGTGGCGCCTCACTTCTCGCCATACGGGTTCTATGTGAATACTGCGGATCTTGCTGTAGGAACATTGGATAATACCCCGAAGACAGGAGACCCGATACATCCCAAGTGGTTCCTGAGCTTTGGACTGGCGGCGCTATCGATCTTCCTTTTCCTGAAGAGAGATCCTAAAAGCCGGGTGAAGCCTGCTTAATTTGCTAAGGAGTGAATAGTGCCTGAGATAAGCAGATCTATGGGAAAAAGATATATCCTTTATGGTGAGAGACTGAAAAATATAATCTCGGAATAAATGGTAAAAGATTTTTTCTAAATATGAAGATATATAATCTAAAACGAATAGCTTTAGCATTAAGCGTCACGATTGTGGCGCTTTTTGTGATGCCTGCTGTTCCCGTGGAAGGCAAGACCATAGAGCGTGAGAAATATATGAATGACAAGGACATAACAGAGCTTGTCATTGACGGAGATGTGACCTCTATAGGCGAGCGCGCTTATTACGGTTGTACCAATCTTGAGTCGGTGGTTTTATCTGAAGGAGTGAAGAGTATAGGAGAGTCAGCTTTTGCAATGTGCCCCAAACTCAGCTATGTATCTATTCCTTCCACACTTAAGCATATTGAACCGGGCGTATTTGCAGGGGATACATCGCTTTCGTCTCTTCATTTTCCAAGGGGAAATTATAATTTTTACTATGTTGGCGGGGCCTTGTATAATCCTGAAGGAACCAGACTCATATCATATCTTCCGGGTAAGGAATACAGCTTTTATGATATGCCCGATCAGGTGAAGCATGTTGACAATTACGCTTTTTGGGGCTCGACTAACCTTAAAAAGGTCTATGTTTCACCAAATGTAGACAGCATCACTCCTTATGACTTCGCATATTGCTCAGCTTTGGAGTATGTATATCTTCCGGAATCCGTGGAGAGAATAGAAGAGTGCGCTTTCCGTGACTGTAAGAATCTGAAGTTCATCTATGCCGAGGATAAGAAGATCGCAGTGGATGAGACAGCTTTTTTGAATGCTGCTCCTGTAAAGACTGTTTCCGGTACCAATCTTGCGGCCTTTAATGCTGACTGCGTAGTACCCGATGAGGAAAAGGAAGCTGAGCTTATGAGGCAGGAGGCTATGGCTCATCAGGATGGTAACAGGGAGCCTGTCGCTTCGAGTGTTTCAGGATCTTCCCTGTCTGAGGATGAAATAGCAAGAGGGAAGCGGGTGGCTGCAAATTCACATATTACTTCCAATACTCATCCTGGGAATAATTTCGGCGTCGTGGATTCCATGAATAAAACTACACCAGCAGCAGATACCGGTAGTACATCGGGAAGTTCGTCAGGTACAGGCGGAGCAGGAACTTCTGGCAGTTCAGGCACAGCACCTGCTGCATCAAGCTCGTCCTCAGGTACCGGAGGGAGCTCATCATCTTCCGGAACCGGAGGCGCTTCTTCATCCAGCAGCTCTACAGCCAATACGACGAGTGCCAACTCCGTAAGCGGGAATTCATCATCAAGCTCCGGTACCGGCGGGACTGCATCCGGGCCGACAAGGATAATCAATTATAATTATTATGATACCTCACCTTCGATTGCCGAACAGCTTGCCGAGTACAGAAGGAAGCTTAATGAAAAGCTTTCCGGACCTTATAAGGGCGGATATTACGGGGGCACCTATACCAATAGCAATGGTATAAGGGTCAATCTGCCGGATGACTGGTAAACAGCAGTCATTTGACTTGTCAGATGATGCATGGGATGATTATATTCATTGGCAGGCTCGTGAACGGAACCTTTTGCGCAAGATAAATGATCTCATAAAAAGCGTTGAATGAGAAGGCGCAATGAAAGTATGAAGATTGAAAGGAAAGAAAAAATTAATGGATAAGATTAGGATGACAACACCCCTTGTAGAGATGGACGGGGATGAGATGACAAGGATACTCTGGAAATATATCAAAGATGATCTGATCGAGCCTTTTGTGGATCTTAAGACAGAGTATTATGACCTGGGTATAGAAAAAAGGGATGAAACAGACGATCAGGTGACGATAGATTCCGCCGAAGCTACCTTGAAGTACGGGGTAGCTGTAAAATGCGCGACGATAACGCCTAACCAGAAGCGGGTCGAGGAATATAATCTGAAAAGGATGTACAAGAGCCCCAACGGAACAATAAGGGCCATACTTGACGGAACAGTATTCAGGGCTCCCATATCCGTAAAGGGTATAGAGCCTAATGTAAAGAGCTGGAAGAAGCCTATCACTCTTGCCCGTCATGCTTATGGTGATGTTTATAAGAATACCGAGATAAGGATAGAGGGTGCCGGAACCGCCGAGCTCATATTTACAGATGCAAAAGGCAATCAGAAGAGAGAGAAGGTCTTTGATTTTGAAGGTCCGGGTGTGCTGCAGGCTCAGTACAATGTGGATGGATCAATAGAATCCTTCGCAAAGACCTGCTTTGAGTATGCTCTTTCAACGAAGCAGGATCTGTGGTTTGCTTCCAAGGATACCATCTCAAAGAAATATGACGGACAGTTCAGGGATATATTCCAGAAGATGTATGACGAAGAGTATAAAGATAAGTTTGAGGCAGAGGGCATTACGTATTTCTATACTCTGATAGATGATGCCGTGGCACGGGTTATGAAGTCAGAGGGTGGCTTCATCTGGGCCTGCAAGAATTATGACGGTGATGTAATGAGTGATATGGTCAGCTCTGCCTGCGGATCCCTCGCGCTTATGACCTCTGTGCTTGTATCACCTAAGGGCGTATATGAATATGAGGCAGCCCACGGTACAGTGCAGAGACATTATTATAAGCATCTTAAGGGTGAGGAGACTTCCACCAATCCTGTGGCTACTATCTTTGCCTGGTCTGGTGCATTCAGGAAGAGAGGAGAGCTGGATGAGCTGCCAGAGCTTGTTGATTTCGCAGATAAGCTTGAGAAGGCTACTTTGTCTACCATCGAATCCGGATATATGACAAAGGATCTGGTGAATCTTACCACGCTTACAGATATTCACGTCTGCAACACGGAGGAGTTCCTGAAGAAGATAAGGGAAAATCTGGAAAAGATGCTTGGATAGGCTGTTTCAGTCGTTAAGAGTTTCCCATTCGTTATATAGATCATCAAGTCTGACACTGAGCTCACCCGCTTCATTTGAAAGCGTGGTGAGCTTTCCAGCATCTGTAGCAATCGCAGGATCTGACATATCATTTTCTATCGCAGCCTTTTTGGCCTCAAGATCTGATATCTCTTCCTCGATCTTTTTTATTTGGTTCTCTTTTTTGCGCCTTGCGGCATCCTGCGCTTTCTGTTCCTGCCAGGAAAGCTTGCTGTCACTGGGGTCATCATTGACAGGGGCATCGATGCTTCCTTCAGACGTATCTGTTGTTTTCTTTTCCAGATAATAGTCATAGTTACCCGGGTAATCAGTGAATACACCGCCTGAAAGCTCTAGGATCCTTGTTGCTGTACGGTTGATGAAATATCTGTCATGGGAGACGTAGAGCAGTGTTCCCTCGTATTCGTTCAGAGCATTTTCAAGGATCTCCTTT
>CADCRB010000182.1 GCA_902803745.1 uncultured Lachnospiraceae bacterium | reverse complement strand
GTGGGAATCCTCAGAAATGGTTTGCTATAGATGCCGAAACAGATGTTGGCAGGCTGGTAGTATCTTTCAATTCTATGGATCATGGTCGTCAGGAGCGCCTGCTGGGATATGCCGAGGCTTTGTCCGGAATGGATTAAGTATGGTGAATACAATGGGTGGACGAGTATTAGAGCTTCAGGAAGACAGATGGCTGGCCGAGGGACGAGCTGAGGGAAGAGCTGAGGATATAGAAATATTCATAACCGAGAAGCGTGACGATCAGGTATCTGATGACGTGATAAAGACCAAGCTTCTGAAGTATTATAAGCTGACAGAAGAGGAGGCTGAGGGATATCTCGAAAATCATCCTACTGTTTGAATTGTCTTTCCATAAAATGGATCTTTCTATCATCATTTTTTAGGAGATACTCATTTCCGTAGAGACGTATAATGTTTCCCTCAACATCTTCTTTGCGAATTCCGTTTTTCTTCAAACTGTTAACAAGGATCTCCATATCCTGGACATCCTTGGGGCGAAAAGAAACGTAAACGGTACATAGCAGGTACCTACGAAAGAACCTTGAAAATTGAGATAATGTTGTGCAACTGTAGAAAATCGTGAAAAGTAGAGAACACACTTTTCACACTCGCGCGACAGGAGGCACAACAAAATGAAGAACGGCATGAGAGCAATTACCAGACAGATCCGCTTGAAAGAATGGACAGAGGTATTCAGGGACAGGGCCGAGAGTGGCATGTTGGTAAAGGACTATTGTGATGCCCATGGAATAACGAAGGATGCCTATTACTATTGGCTGAGAAAAGTACGTGAGGCAGCTATTGAATCTTCAGGGATTGAATTTGTTGAACTAAAGGATCCGGAGAAGATCAATGACGAAAAGCGGCAAGTTGTTCAGACTTCCAGTTGTATTAACAGGTTTCATACGGAAGCAGTGATCAATACAGGCATTTCGTCAATCTCTGTAAATAGCGCTACCCCAAAGGAATTGATAACCATGCTCATGGAGGTCTGTGGCGATGTTAAATGATGCTGAAGGATTCAATAAAGTAATGATCGCTGCAGGCTATACGGATCTGAGACGTGGGATTGAAGGGCTTGCTACGATGATCCGCTACAAATACAAATTGGATCCGTATGAGAAAAATGTGTTATTCCTGTTCTGTGGCAGGAAGAGCGACCGGATCAAAGGATTACTGTGGGAGGGTGATGGGTTTCTGCTTTTGTATAAGAGGCTTGAAAGAGGAAGCTTCAGCTGGCCCAGGACAACAGACGATATACTGAAGGTTACACCGGAACAATACAGATACCTAATGAAGGGACTTGAGATAGTTGCAAAGCATCCCATAACTGAGGTATCCCCGCCTAAAGAGATCGCATAGATTTTTTGTGCAAAACGTAGAAATTTTCAGCGCGTTTTGAAGATGCCGAAAAGTGCCAGGTTTTCTGAAGACAAGGCCCTATCATGCTCCGTAAGGTTGCATACGGAGACGAAGTCAGACCATTGGTGAGATGGCTTGTGTTTTGAAGGCGAAAAATACGTGCTCTGTACGAGACACTGACGAAGTCTGATCCATAGGCAATTTTACCATAAGCTGATTTTGCGGAAGTCGCATAAATACTGGATTTATCGTACAATAGATGCATAAAGGAAAAGGCATTTTTGTATGAACAAACGGTTATCGGAAGAACAGCTTAATAAACTTGATCAAACAGAACTGATCAAGATAGTCATGGATCAGCAGCGAGAACTGGAGAAACTGGATAACAAACTCCAACAGTTCCTGGAAGCGGTCGCAGATTCCAACCGTCATCGTTTTGGAAGGTCCTCTGAAGAGTTTAATACTGATGGACAGCTGTCATTTGGGATCGTAGATGGGAATCTGGTCTTATTTAACGAAGCCGAGGCAATCCACGATGAAGAGATCAAAGAGAATCCCGGCCCCATTGCAAAACCTAGGAGGCCAAAAGGGAAAAAGGAAGCTGATCTGTCGAAGCTTGAGGTGGTCAAGGTAACTCCATACGAGATGACCGAGGAAGAATTGTCAGAAACATTTGGAGATGAGGGTTACAAACGTCTTCCGGACGAGATAATAAAGCGATATTACTTTGTCCCATCAAAAGTTGGGATTGAGGAGATACACATAGGTGTATACTCCGGGAAGAAAAGTGAAAAGATGGTCAAGGCAAGGTTCCCTGCATATCTAATGAGGACCAGTCTTGTATCACCATCTGTAGAAGCAGGGATAATAAATGCCAAGTTTCTAAATGCCATTCCATTCTACCGGATTGAAAAACAGTTTGAGGTAGACGGTATAGACATAACAAGGCAGGAAATGGCGAGATGGACTATATCATGCGCTGAGAGATACTTATCGGTGTTCTATGATTATCTGCATAGCAGGATGTATGGCTACCATATCCTGCATGCAGACGAGACACCGGTTCTGGTAAATAAGGATGGACGCCCTGCCGGATCCAAGAGTTATATGTGGGTTTACAGGACGGGAGACAGGCTGAACCATCCCATTGTGCTTTACGAGTATCAGAAGACAAGAAATGCGTCGCATCCGAGAGAATTCCTGAAAGATTTCTCCGGCATCTGCGTTACCGATGGTTATCAGGTCTACCATACGATAGAAAAAGAGCATGAAGGACTAAAGATAGCCGGATGCTGGGCGCATAGCCGACGGAGGTATGACGAAGCTCTAAAGGCATTGCCAAAAGGATCGAGAAAAGGGACTCTCGCATACAAGGCACTTGCCATGATACAGGGTATATATAATGCTGATAATGTTCTGAAAGATCTTCCGTTGGAAGAAAGATTGATGAAACGACAGCTCACGGTCAAACCTCTTGTGGAGGCTTATTTCGCATGGTGTCATGCAAATGAGCCCAGAATAGGAGCAAAGAACAAGACTGCAAAAGGGATCTCTTATTCCTTAAACCAGGAGAGATACCTGAAGGTATTTCTTGATGATCCTGAAGTTCCGTTGGATAATAACAGCGCAGAGCGTGCTATCAGAGGATTCTGTATCGGTAAAAAGAACTTCGTGATGATCGATACGGTCTCCGGAGCCAAAGCAAGCGCGATAATATATAGCATAGTCGAGACAGCAAAGGCTAATGATCTGAATGTATATGGATATATGAAACATCTGCTCACAGAGATACCGAATCATATGGAAGACAGCAGCTCAGATTTCTGCGAAGATCTGCTTCCGTGGTCGGACTCATTACCGGAAGATTGTTATAAGAAAAAATGAATGGCCGCCAATGGGCGGCATTAAAATAGGACGGTACTGACTATGTACCGTTTACAAAGAAACTAGCTTCATACAATACAGATCGAGATCATCAGCTATAAGAACTTCTAGGACTCCGCCGTATGATTTATATAACTCTGCCCTTTCAAATAGTAAATACGAAAATGAATCCGAGTGCATAACATCTGCATTGATCCAGTCATCAGGCAAGTCATATTCTATCGCTACCAGTTTACAACAAGCATAGAGATTGTTTTGTTCCCGAAAGCATATGTCAATATCAATCGTCGATCTTCCATCCTGATATTTTAATGCCATCGCAGCTCCGCCTACAACAAGTATTTTATGCGGACCGATCCCGGATTCTCGTATCTTTGTTGCCAGTGCTTCAAAGTATTCATCGATATTCTTCCTGGAAAGGTATTCCT